>JAYVQB010000507.1:0-3721 GCA_043757085.1 Verrucomicrobiota bacterium | reverse complement strand
AAGGCCATTTCCCCGGCCATCCCATCATGCCCGGCGTGCTTCAGCTCGAAGCCATGGCCCAGGTCGCCTCCATTCTCCTGCTCCGCGCGCCGGAGAATCAGGGAAAAATCGGCTACTTCCTGAGCGCCAACAACGTGAAGTGGCGCAAGCCCGTGCTGCCCGGCGACACTTTGTTTATCGAGACCGAAATCCTCAAGATCAAACGCAACATTGGTCAGGCCAAAGGCCGCTGCATCGTCGGCGGAAACGTCGTGAGCGAAGCGGACTTGTTGTTTAGTTTGATTGATCGGTAAAAACGTTTCCCGTTCACCGTTCACCGTTGTCAGTAATACAAAGGCATACTCAAACTCACCCGGCACCGTTTTCACCAACACGGAAAACTGAAAACTGAAAACGTCCTAAACAATGATCCACCCCACCGCCATTATCGACCCCAGCGCTCAGATCGGCTCCGATGTCGTGATCGGCCCGTATTGCATCATTGGCGACAAAGTGGAGATCGGCGATGGCACTTCGCTTCAGCATCACATCACCGTGCTGGGGCCGACGAAGATCGGGAAAAACAATTGCTTCCACGCCTACGCCAGCATCGGCCAGCAGACGCAGGATTTGAAATATGCGGGCGAACCGACTTATCTCGAAATCGGCGATGACAATAATTTCCGCGAGTTCGTCACCGTCAATCGCGGCACGCTGCTGGGCACGAAGACGATCATCGGCAGCCACAATCACTTTCTGTCCTACGCGCATATTGCGCACGACTGCATCGTCGGCAGTCATTGTATTTTCTCCAACAACGGCACGCTTGCTGGGCACGTCATCGTGGAGGATCACGTCATCATCGGCGGACTGACTGCCGTGCATCAGTTCTGCCGCATCGGCGCGCACGCCATCACCGGCGGCTGCTCGAAGATCGTGCAAGACGTAGTTCCGTTCACCATCGCGGACGGCAATCCCGGACGCGCGCGCGGCGTCAATCAAGTCGGGATGCAGCGTCACGGCTTTGGCGAGGAACAGATCACCGCGATGCGATCCGCTTTCAAAACTCTCTACCGGAGCAATCTCAATATCAGCCAAGCTCTCGATGCCCTGCGCGCCAGTTCACCGGATGCGAATGTGCAACGCGTGATTGATTTCGTCGCCTCCAGCCAGCGTGGCATCACCACGGCGGGGCGAGAGCAGTAGTAGCAAAAACGCCTTTTGTAGTTGCCGACGTGAGGAGGCACTGAATTGGATTTGTGGTGCCGTTCACCCCGCAGAATTAGAGCCTCCTGACGTCGGCTGCTACTTACAAGCCCACCGCCGCACGCACGCGCACCATGGTCTTTTGCGCTACTTCGCGGGCCTTCGCGGCTCCGGCTTGCAACACATCATCGACATAGTTTTTGTCCGCGACGATCTTCTCGCGGGCCTCGCGGGCCTCGGCAAAAAACGTCCATATTGTTTCAAAGAGCTTGCCTTTGATCGCCCCATAACCATACCCAGGCTGAGAGTGCATTGATAGAATCTCGTCGACGAAAGAGTCAAACTTTGGCGTGGCAAGTCCACGGTTTGCTGCATCGAAGACTGCATCAAATTGACGACCGCTTTGTTTGAGTGGTTCAGCGGCAAATAACTTTGAAAGCTCTAAGACAATGCTGCCTTCTGTTGGCTTTGGGGTTTCCACGGGCGTGGAATCCGTCTTGATGCCCATGATTTTCTTCTTGAGCGCTTTCTCGTCCTCGAATAGCGCGATGGTGTTCCCGTAGCTTTTGCTCATTTTCTGGCCGTCGAGTCCTGGCACCACGGCGGTCTCCTCGCGGATTCGAGCAGTCGGAATTTTTAGCGTGCCATCGCCAAAGGTGAGATTCATCTTGGTGGCGATATCGCGCGCGACTTCGAGATGCTGCTTTTGATCTTTGCCCACAGGAACGAGATCGCTGTCGTAAATCAAAATGTCCGCCGTCATAAGCACAGGATAAGTGAACAGGCCCGCGCTCGGCACCATGCCGCGCGCGGTCTTGTCCTTGTAGCTGTGGCAATTCTCCAGCATCGGCATCGGGGTCACGGTGCTGAGAATCCACGCCAGTTCCGTGTGCTCCGGCACATCGCTTTGCTTGAAGAACACGGCCTTGTTGGGATCAAGTCCGCACGCGAGAAAATCAATCGCGAGGTTCCGCACATTGTCGCGCAACTCTGCGGCGTTTTGAATGCTGGTGAGCGCGTGATAATCCGCGATGAAATAATAAGCCTCGCCCTCGTCCTGCAAACGCAGCGCCGGCTCCATCATGCCGAAGTAGTTGCCGATGTGAAGCCGCCCAGTGGGCTGAAGTCCTGAGAGAATGCGCATGGGAAGCGATAAACTTCAAATCTCAAACTTCAAACATCAACAAAGGCTCAAATTCCAAATCCACGAACTCGTTTTTGGAACCTGTGGCCTGATGCTTCTCACGCCGCTACCACGCGCTTGCGGCGCAACGGTCTTGGCGCGGCTGTCCGCCTTGCGGCGATAATCTTTGAGAGCGATTTGGGATCCTCGACCCAGCACGCATATTCGCGCTCGGTCAGGCCAAGATATTTCGGCAAGCTCACCGATGAATCAGAGCCATGCCAGCGCTCGACGTGATCGTCGATGTCAGCAAGTCGGGCTTGTCCCTTGAGAACTTTTTCCAAGAAAGTCATGGTTCAACTTATATCGATTTTTCGTCCGCGCACAGCGTATTTTAACAACTTTCCCGTCACAGCATCCAGTGCGGCGAGATGATTTCCGCGTTTGTCGAAGACTTCGATCTCGCCGTGTAACGAATCCCAAGTATACAATCGGTCGCCATCCGTGTTTCGCCAGATTTTATTTTTGTGAACGACCTTCCAGACATCGAACTGATCGAGATAACAAGGTTTCGGTTTCGGTTTGCCACTCACGGAGGGATATAGACAAAGATTGTGGCAGTGTGCAAGCAGTGCCGCCGTTGACTCTTGTGCCTTGACGGTTGACTCTCCCTCTCATGTCTGACGCCCCAGCCACCCCGATGATGAAGCAGTATCTCGCCATGCGGCGCGATCTGCCGGTGGATGTGCTGCTGCTGTTCCGGCTCGGAGATTTTTATGAGATGTTCTTCGAGGATGCGAAGACGGCGTCGGGCATTCTGAATGTCGCGCTCACGAAACGCAATGGCATCCCGATGTGCGGCGTGCCGCATCACGCAGCGCAAGGCTACATCGCGCGGCTCATCAAAGCGGGCAAGCGCGTGGCCATCGGCGAGCAGTTGGGCGATGTGATTCCGGGCAAGCTGGTGGAACGCGGGCTTTCGGAAATCATCAGCGCAGGCACGGTCACGGACGGGCGCTTTCTGGATGCGAACAAGGCGCATTATCTCGCGGCGATTTTTCGCGAAGGTAAAAAGCACGGCCTTGCCTATGTGGATCACACCACAGGCGAGTTCGAGGTGGCGGAGTTCGATACGGTCAATGCGCTCAATGACGAGCTGACACGCATCATGCCCAGCGAACTGCTTTACGCGGACAATCAATCGGATTTGCTCGAAGCAACTGGAGGCTCAAAGAGTGCGCAGATTTGTGAGAGCTATCTTTTCCTTTTCGATCAGGCGGTTCACACGCTCACGCAACATTTCAAGGTGCAGTCGCTTGATGGCTACGGCTGCACGCATCTCAGCGCGGCGGTCTGCGCGGCTGGAGCGATCATGCAATATTTGCAATTTCAGCTCCGCAAAGATGTCTCGCA
>JAYVQB010000506.1:0-14778 GCA_043757085.1 Verrucomicrobiota bacterium | reverse complement strand
ACCTCAGACCATACACACTGCACCCCTCATGAAAACATTCACAATCTGTATCGCCATTTCCCTAGGTTTCCTCCTTTCATTGCATGCCGATGACGCCGCCGTTGCCGCCAAGCTCGCCAAGATTCCAAAGCCTGCCGCCGAAGCCCTCAAGAAGGCGGCCGGCAGCGCAAAAATCGAAGCTGTGGATGTCGGAAAAGATGGCAAGACAACCGTGTATGAAGTGGAACTCACCGAAGCCGGCAAACCCGACCGCGAAGTTTCCGTGACCGCAGATGGCAAGATCGTCGCCGAGGAATACACCGTGCCGATCGACAAAATCCCCGCCGCAGCCAAAGCCGCGATTGAATCCGGTGCCAAGGGCGCGACCATCAAGCGGGTGCAACACATCACGCGCGGCGGCAAAGTGACGTATGAGGCGCTCTATGTGAAGAAGGGCAAGGAGACCGAGGTCGAGTATCTCGAAGACGGCACGTTGAAGCCCGAGTAATTATCCGCTCCCCTGCCCATGTTTCATCTTCGCTGGCATCAGTTCGTCGCGGGTGTGTTGCCGGTGCTGGTCTCTGCCTGCACGCAATTCACGCCGCATCCGCTCGATCCGGCGGCGTGCGCAGCGCGACTCACCGACCGGCACTTGGGCGCGCGGACATGGACGCTGCAAAGCATCACTGATGAGGCGGTAACTCATCATCCCGCCATCGCCGTGGCACGCGCAAAATATGAGACTGCCGTGGCCGCTCTGCGCACTGCGGGCGAACGACCGAACCCAACGATTGCCCTGTCGCCGCAAATCGTGACGCCCTTCACCAAGTGGATCGCAGGCACGTATGGCGTGGACTTCGACTGGACCATGGAGACAGCCGGAAAGCGCGGCAGGCGGCTCGATGTGGCGCATGCCCAAGTCCGGGCCGCTGCGGCAAATGTGATCGATGCCACCTGGAACGTGCGCTCTGCCGTGCGCAAGGCTTTCCTCGAAGTCTATGCCGCCGAACAACGAACCAAGCTGCTGAATGATGCCATCGCGCAGCAGGCTGAGTTGCTCAGCGCCCTCGATGAACGGATTAAAGCGGGCGCGGAATCGCGGAGTATCGCTTCGCAGGCCCGACTCCTGCAGGCCCAGATGCGTCTGCAAGCCGCCGAGAGCGCGAAGCTCGCCGCCGTCGCCCGTGCTGCGCTTGCGGAGGCGCTGGCCATGCCCGTTCGCGGGCTTGATCAAGCGCTCTTTTCGTTCGCGGCGTTCGAGTCATCCGCTCCTTCGGTCCCTGGGCGGCAGAAGGCACTGACCCATCGCGCCGATGTCCTGGCCGCCCTCGCGGGTTATGCTGCGGCGGAAGCGACGTTGCGCCTGGAAATCGCTAAACAATATCCTGACCTGCATCTGAATCCCGGTTACTCGCTTGATGCCGGGGAGAATAAATGGAGGCTCGGCATCGGGCTCACCCTGCCGATCTTGAACCGGAATCAGGGCGCCATCGGGGAAGCCGAGGCCAAGCGCAAGGAAGCCGCCGCTGCATTCGAGTCCGTGCAGGCCAAAGTGCTCGGTGAGTATGACCGCGCGGCCGCGACGCTTGCGGCAGCGCGGACAAAGCTCTCCACGACGGATGCGTTGCTTGAGGAGCAGGCCCAGCAGATTGCCTCTGAAGACCGGATCGTCAAAGGAGGCTCCAGTGATCGCAGCGCCCTCCTCAGCGCCAAAGTGGAGCGGGCCGCCACGCTGGCTTCGCGCGTGGAGGCACTCGCTGAAATTCAAGCCGCGCTCGGCGCTCTGGAGGAGGCCGCGCAAACCCCGCTCGCTCCATGAAGAAGCTCCTGCATTTTCTCACCACCGCGGGAGTGCTGACTGGTCTCGGCTATGTTTTGTGGATCGGCGTTCGCAAGCAACAGGAAAAACCTGTCGCTGCGAAAGAGGAAGCCGCTGCCGCGGAGGAAGCCAAGACTGAAGAATACGTCGTGATGCTGGAGAAGAAGAAAGCAGTCGCGCTCGCCATCGAAAAAGAACAGCCGCAGAAAATAGAACTGCCAGCGCGCCGCCGGGCGTTCGGGAGCGTGCTCGATCCCTCCGCGCTCGTGGTTCTCGACGGCGATCTCGCCGCCGCCGAGGCCGCTCTCACCGCATCCAGGGCTGAAAGCGAACGCACGCAGGCGCTGATGGCGACCAATGACACGTCCAAGAAAATCGCCGAAGCCTCCAAGGCTCAATTCCTCGCGGACAAGATCAAAGTCGAAGGCCTGGTCCGTGGAGCCCGGATGCAATGGGGATTGATCTTCGACAGCGAGGCCACGAAACGCCGTGCATTCATCGACCAGCTTGTCAGCGGCAGTGCGGCCCTCATCCGGGTGGATTTGATGCCGGGCGATGCGCTTGCTGACCTGCCCAAAAGCGCCCGCATCATCGTGATGGGAAGGGAGGACGCTCCCTTCAGCGCGACGGAACTGATGCCAGCAATGGCCGCCGATCCGAAGACACAGGCTCAAGGCTTCATCTTGCGCGTGGACAAGCCCCCCTTCACTCTCCGCCCGGGCATGGCGCTCTCCGCCTGGATGGAACTGCCCGAGAAACCGCGTCCCGGCTACGCGGTGCCGCGGTCCGCGGTCCTCCGCCACGATGGCCGCACCTGGGTTTATGCCCAGGAGGAAGAGGAAAAATATGTCCGCAAACCCGTCACCCTTGATGCTCCGCTCGACGGTGATCAAGGCTGGTTCATCACCGAAGGCGGCGGCCTCACGGCAGATGATGTGATCGTGGTCGTCGGCTCGTCGGCGCTGCTCAGCGAGGAACTCAAAGCGCAGGGCGGAGGCGCACCGGACTAAGTCATGCTCTCGGGAATCGTCGAGTTATCGCTGCGTCATCGCGGCATCGTGATCGCGCTCGCACTCGTGCTGCTGGGCTGGGGCGGTTATGTCGCTTCGCGGGCGGAACTTGATGTGTTTCCGGAGTTCGTCGCGCCGCAAGTCACCATTCAAGCCGAGGCGCCGGGACTCTCCGCGGAGCAGGTCGAAGTGCTGGTCACGCGGCCCATTGAGAGCGCTGTCAACGGCGCTGCCGCGCTGAAGTCCGTGCGCTCCGAGAGCATCCAGGGACTCAGTGTGGTCACCGTGGTCTTCAAGGACGGCACCGACATCTACATCGGCCGTCAGTCGCTCGCGGAGAAGCTCGGCACCGTCGCTCGACAACTCCCCGACGGAGTTCGCGCGCCAACGCTGTCGCCGCTCACCTCATCGACGATGGACCTGCTCAAGGTCGGGTTCCTTTCCGAAAAAATGTCGGGCCGCGACCTGCGCACACTGGCCGACTGGACGATCAAGCCGCGCCTGCTCGCCGTGGAAGGCGTGGCGGCAGCCAGCGTGTTCGGCGGCGAAGTGGAGCAGTTGCAGGTGCAAGTGATGCCCGAAAAGCTCGCCGCCTTTGATCTCACCATCAACGATATTCTGGAATGCGCCAAGGCCTCAACCGGCGTGCGCGGCGCGGGTTTCATCGACACCCCGGCGCAGCGCATTGTCATTCAAACCAACGGCCAGACGTTCACGCCGGAAGAACTGGGCGAGGTCGTGGTGCGCAAGGGCTCGCCTGTGGTGCGTCTGCGGGATGTGGCCAAAGTGGTGCTCGGCGCGGAACCGAAGTTTGGCGACACCCTCATCATGGGAAAGCCGGGAGTGCTCCTCACTTTGAAGAGCCAGTATCTCGCCAACACGATGACCGTCACTCAAGGCCTGGAGAAGGCACTCGACGAACTGCGACCCGTGCTCAAGAGCAAAGGCATCACGCTTTATGATCGCTTGCACCGGCCCGCCACCTTCATCGAGACCGCGCTGGGTCATGTGCAGAATTCGCTGCTCATCGGTGGTGCGCTCGTGGGCATCGTGTTGCTGCTTTTTCTCATGGATCTGCGCATCGCGCTCATCTCCTTTGTGTCCATTCCGCTCTCGTTGCTGGCTGCGGTTCTGGTTCTTGACTGGCGCGGCATATCGCTCAACACCATGACTCTCGGCGGTTTCGCCGTGGCGATTGGCGTCGTCGTCGATGATGCGATCATCGATGTGGAAAACATCCTGCGTCGCCTGCGCGAGAACGCGCGTCTGCCCGCACCACGCGAACTTTGGCGCGTGGTGCTCGATGCCTCCATCGAGGTGCGGAGCTCCGTGGTCTATGCCACCTTTATTGTGGCCGTCGTGTTCATGCCGGTGCTCACGATGTCCGGGTTGCAAGGGCGGTTCTTCGGGCCTCTCGGCGTGGCCTTCATCCTCAGCATCATGGCTTCGCTCGCCGTCGCGCTCACCGTCACCCCGGCGCTGAGCCTCGTCTTTCTCAGCCGGGCCAAGGCGCATGATGAACCGGCGTGGGTGCGGGGCTTGAAGGTGCTGCATCGCGACTGGCTGCTGCTTTTCGCACACTGGCCTCGTCTCACTTTACTCGCGGCGCTCGCGCTCGTCGCCGGAGCTTGCAGCCTCATTCCATTTTTTGGCGGCGAACTGCTACCACAGTTCCGCGAAGGACACTTCGTCGTCGGTGTCAAGGCCCGGCCCGGCATGTCGATCGAAGAATCCATGCGGGCGGGCAAACAACTTTCAGACATGATGCTGGCCAACGAACATATCGCCACCATCGAGCAGCAGGTGGGGCGAGCGGAAGCCGGCGAAGACACCTGGGGACCCAACCAGAGCGAGTTTCACATCGAACTGAAACGCGGCACCACGCCGGTGGAGGAGGTCGAAACGCAAGCGTTCCTGCGCGACATGCTGGAGAAATTTCCTGGCATTCAAAGCGAAGTCATGACCTTTCTCGGCGACCGCATCAGTGAGAGCATCTCGGGAGAGACATCGATGGTCGTGGTCAATGTTTTCGGCGAAGACCTCGATCGGCTCGACAACGTCGCGAAAAAAATCGCCACTGAATTGTCCGCCACGCCGGGCAAAGTCGATGTCCAGGTGAAAGCTCCACCCGGCGCGCCCGTGCTGGCGGTGCATCTGCGGCCTGATCGCCTCACGCAATTCGGCTTCCGACCGCTTGAAGTGCTGGAAACCGTGCAGACCGCATTTCAAGGAACCGATGTCGCCCAAATGGTGCGCGGCAACCGCATCCATGAGCTTGCCGTGATTCTTGACGAGACTGCGCGCCGTGATCCCGAAGCCGTCGGGAATTTAATGCTCGTCAACGGGGATGGGGTGCGCCTGCCGCTGCGTCAGCTCGCCGACATTGAACTGACCAATGGCCGCCCCAGCATCAACCACGAAGGCGCGCGCCGTCGGCAAACCGTGACCTGCAATGTCGAGAAGCGCGACGTCGCCTCGTTCGTCAAGGAGGCGCGCGGCAAGGTGCAGGCCCATGTGAAGCTGCCCGGCGACGTGTATCTCGAATGGAGCGGGGCCGCCGAAGAACAAGACAAGGCCCGGCGCGAACTCCTCATTCATTCGCTCGTTGCCGGACTCGGCGTCATCCTGCTGCTCAGCCTTGTCTTTCATCGCGCGAATCACGTCGTGCTGGTTCTCGCCAATCTTCCTTTCGCGCTGGTCGGCGGCGTGCTGGCCGTTTTCGCCGGGGGCGGTTCCACCAGCATTGGCTCGCTGGTCGGTTTCGTCACGCTCTTCGGAATCAGCACGCGCAACAGCATCATGCTCGTCTCGCACTACGAGCATCTCGTCGGGCAAGAAGGCGTTCCAT
Organism: Verrucomicrobiota bacterium; assembly: GCA_043757085.1. Taxonomy (GTDB): domain Bacteria; phylum Verrucomicrobiota; class Verrucomicrobiia; order Verrucomicrobiales; family Verrucomicrobiaceae; genus VFKE01. The sequence goes on along the minus strand of JAYVQB010000506.1, from coordinate 9,122 downwards.
GGAATCTCGAAACCGTCGCCCGCGGCGCCAGCGAACGCCTACTGCCGATTCTCATGACCGCGCTCGTCACCGCGCTCGGAGTGCTACCGCTCGCTCTGGGCAGTGGAGAAGCAGGCCGGGAGATCGAAGGCCCGATGGCCATCGTCATTCTCGGAGGTCTCGTTTCATCAACATTCTTAAACCTGCTCGTGCTCCCATCGCTGGCCTGGAAGTTTGGAAGGTTTGGCCCCGCGCCCGGCACGATGTGGCTTAAGCGCTCGCCTGCGTGATGCAAAGGCCGAAACGCAACCACTGTCAAGACGGTGCATCCGTCAATCCTTCGTCAATGTCGAACGGGTTGCGCCAGTTCAACTCAGTAATGTGCTTGAAGTCATCCACGTTTCGCGTCACCAGCGTCAAATCATGCACCAGCGCGGTCGCTGCAATAATCGCGTCCGCCAATCCCATTTTGCGCTCTTGTCTCAGCGAAATGGCCCGCGCCACGATTGCGTCATTCAGGGGAAGAATTCTTATTCTCTCAAAAGTCTTTTCAAGCTCAGTCCTCTCAAATTCTGACAGACGATGAAATCCTAAAGTTTCAATTCGAGTCACACTCGCGGCGGACAGATCGGTGCGGCTTAAAATTTCATCTAGGGCAGCGTTGCCGCCGTCCGCACCGTAGATGAGTATGATGCTATCGAGCAGCATTTTTAATCTCTGCCTGGCAATGGGCGGTCTTTGCGCTGCTCACGTTGCCAAGCCATGGGATCAGGGATGATATGACGTAGGCCGCCATGCTCGCGCAAACTCCGCAGTGCTTCCAGCACAGTCCCTTTTGACGGGCGCTCGGTAGTTTCAGATGCGGCTTGCAGTGTGGCGACAACTCTCACTTTACGATGCTGCAGTTCCGCCGGCACAGGCAAGTGCAGCGTGCCGTCGGCATCGGGTTCAAGAATCGCCGTGATGGTGCTCATAGCGCGACACTAACACGAACTCGGTCAAGGTAAAGCCTCGCCCCAATGGTGGACATAACTCAAGGAGAGACGGCATTCGATTCGCGACTGCGCAACCTGCGATCCAGCAGCATCCTGATTTATCACGACAACAACTCGTAAATATACCAGAGCCGCAGTTTGCAACCATCGTCTTGAAGCTGTAACAGCGACAAGAAATCGACGCTTCTTGCAATGCCCCAATCATCTTCCTCTGATCTCATCGCCCGCGAGTGGCGCGACTACGAACTGCTTGATACGGGCGACGGCATGAAGCTGGAACGCTGGGGCGATGTCGTTCTGGCGCGTCCCGATCCGCAGGTCATCTGGCCGCGTGCCGCTGAATGGAAAAACTGGGACGCGTGGTATCACCGCAGCAACAAGGGCGGCGGACGCTGGGAGTTCCGCAAGAAAGTTCCCGACTCATGGACGATTCGCTATCGCGAACTCATTTTCAAAATCGCGCCCACTGGCTTCAAACACACCGGCTTATTTCCTGAGCAAGCCGTGAACTGGGACTGGTGCGGTGAGCAAATCAAAGCCGCCAAAGCAAAAGGGCGCGAAGTCTCCGTGCTCAATCTCTTCGGCTACACCGGTGCCGCCACCGTGGCCGCAGCCGAAGCGGGCGCGAGTGTCTGTCACGTCGATGCCGCCAAGGGCATGGTCGAATGGTGTCGCGAGAATGCGCGCCTCAGCAAACTCGCCAACGCCCCCATTCGCTACATCGTGGACGACTGCGTTGCCTTTGTGAAACGCGAAATCCGTCGCGGTAAAAAATACGACGCCCTCATCATGGACCCGCCCAGCTATGGCCACGGCGCATCGGGCGAAGTCTGGAAACTTGAGGAACATCTCTGGCCATTCCTCGAAGATTGCCGCGCCCTCTTATCCGACCAGCCCCTCTTCTTCCTCGTCAACACCTACACCACCGGCCTCTCGCCCACCGCACTTGGTAATGTCATGTCGCGACTCCTTTCAAAAAAGGGTGGCAAACTTAGCACCGGAGAAGTGGGACTACCCATCACGCGCGATCACATGGCGCTACCTTGCGGTATTTATGGGCGGTGGATGTGGTGAGTGAGACAGTCACGGATAAGCCATATACGAACTCGCATCGCACTTTAACCCAGATCCTCAATCTTTACATCCTCAACAGCATGGTCGGGATCAACGGCTCCGCCGTGGAACTGAAGCTGGTAGAGACGCTGATACAATTCGCATCGCGCAAGCAGCTCGGCATGGGAGCCGATGTCGAGCACCAGTCCCTTGTCCATGACGACGATCTGATCCGCCTGAAGAATGGTGGAAAGCCGGTGCGCGATAGCCATCACTGTTTTCCCTTCCGAGAGTGTATGGATCGCATCCTGAATGATCCGCTCGCTTTCTGTGTCCAGCGCTGATGTCGCTTCATCGAGAAGCAGGATGGGCGCATTACGAAGAATGGCACGCGCGATGGAGATGCGTTGTTTTTGTCCTCCGGAAAGCTTGTCGCCACGTTCGCCAATGATGGTGTCGTATTTCTCCTCCTGATCCTTAATGAAGTCGTGGGCGTGCGCCTTTTTCGCAGCTTCGATGACTTCCTCTTTTTTCGCGCCAAGCCGACCGTAAAGGATGTTCTGGTGGATGGTGTCGTGAAAGAGAAAGATGTCCTGGCTGACGACGCCGAAGTTTTCCCGCAGGGATTTCTGCGTGACCTTGCGGATATCATGTCCGTCCACTTCAATGCTACCTTCACCAACGTCATAGAATCGCTGAAGGAGTGCGAAGAGGGTGCTCTTCCCCGCGCCGCTCGGACCGACGAGCGCATAGAATTTTCCCGTCTCCATGTTGAGCGTGACATGGCTTACCGCCGCGCGCTGATTGCTGTTCGATGTCTTGTAAGTAAAGCTGACGTCGTTCAAGGTGATGCGGCCTTTGACCCGCGGCAGCACGGCAGCGTCCGTTGCATCCGCAACATCGGGAACCTCTTCCATGACCGAGAAGACCGTGCTGGTGGCCACGATGGTTTTCTGGATGAGTAGCTGCATCCTGCTCAATGCCTTGGCGTGGGGGTAGATTTGCGTGAGTCCGCCGACCAACACCATGAAATCATTGGCATTGATACCCGTCTTCCAGGCATAGAACAGACCGACACCAACCCCCAGTGAAGCCACTGTCTCCACCAACATGCCCACGAGTTCCAGCGCTTTCCCATAGCGCATGATGAGCTTGTTGGTCTTCTCATTGGACTTGTTGAAGCGCACCAGCTCGTAGTCCTCACGTGCATAGGATTTCACCACGCGGATGCCGCCGAAAGCCTCGTTCATGAGCACCATCATCTGTCCGGCCTCCAGTTCCTCTTGCGTCCCGGATTTGCGCACCTTCCGTCCAATGGCGACCACGGGCAGGATGCACAAGGGAAACACAATCAAAGAATACACCGTAAAATGCCAGTTCTGGGAAAGCAGTGCGATGAGGATTGCAGCGATCGCCACCGGGCGTTGCACAATGTCCTGCGAGAGCGTGACCAAATTCTGCTGGGCGACGCGCGCCTGATTGAAAACCGTCTGCACAAGCTGGCCGACCTTGGCGTTGGAATAATAGCCGATGGACTGCGCCATGAGCGATTTGTAGGTGTCGTTACGCAAATCATAAAGAATGCGGTTGCCGACCCACATCATGAGGTAGTTGGCAATATAAGTGAGTCCGCCGCGCAGCAGAAACAACAAGGGCACCAACACGCAGGCAACGATGACGGATGCCGCACCGCCCCGCCAGTCGGACGGAAGCCAAGCAAGCATATCCATTTTATAGCCGAGGATGACGATCTCACCCATGCTGTGTGCATCTTTCTTACTCACAGGCAAAACCACACTGAAGACGATTTTGAAGCCGTAAATCATCACGGCATTGGACAGTCCGGAGAGAATTTGGAAAAAGATGCCCATGTAGAACCGCCAGCGGTAGGGCTTCATGTAGCCGAAGAGCTTCCCATAGACTTCACGCGCAAGAATCATCGTCTCGCGAGTGTTGAGGTTCGCGAGATCTTTACGGCTGACTTTGGTGGTTTTTGACATTGTTAAGGTGAAGCGGCTTGGAGAACGTTTTCGATAGCATCAATCACCTGCCGCGTCGAGGCTTGCTTCATCTCTTGCTTGTTCTCACGAGGATTAAATCGTTCCATCGGCGCAGCCAGTCCACCCATGACCACAGCGGCACAAAAATGCTGCGGACGCCAGTGAAAGGGATTGGTCGGCCCAAAAATCGCCACTTGAGGGCGCACAAACATCGCCGCCAGATGCATCGCCATGCTGTCCACTCCGATCATCAGTTCGCATGCTGAAATTAATGCGGCCAGCTCCACCATTGAAAGTTTTCCCGTCAGATCAGCCACTGGAGATCGCAAACATTGTTTCAGTTCCAAGAGGTGCGACTTCTCCAAACCATCGTTGTTTCCCGTCAACACCACTGACAGCTGGTGCTTTTGCTGAACATGTAAAACCACTTCCGCCCATCGCGCTGCCATCCAGAATTTCTCCGCCTTCGCAGTGCCGGGATGGATGATGGCGAAGCGACCGCCGACGCCTTGTGCAGCCAGCTTCGCATGAGCTGCAGCCCGGACAGCATCAGGTATCCTGAATGAATTTTCTAAGCCGGTGTCACGCTGCTCATTCCCCAGAAGCGTAGCCACGAGTGCGCGATGGAAATCCACCGTGTGCAATTCCCTCACGGAAGCAGTGCAAGGTTCCGTAAAGGCCATGCGACGAAGTTTGTTATTGGCGAACTTGGCAAAACCAATCCGTCTTTTGGCGCGGGAAAAAGTGGTGAGCAATGCGGAGCGATCTGTGCCGGTGAAATCCAGGCACGCATCCCACGGCCCCGCAACTGCGGATGCCCATGCTTCCATGTTCAATCCGTTGGCGCGATAAGGAATCACACGATTCAACGCCGGAATGCAACGCGCAAGCTCCACAACGTTGGCCGGAGTCACCATGACCAGTTCGGCATCAGGCATCGCGGCCCGCAATGCCGTCAACGCCGGCGCGGTCAGGATAAGGTCGCCGATGCGTTTGAGCTGGATGATGAGGATGCGCGGCACACGTCATCAAGCACCATGTCGTTGCTTTGCGCAAGCATACCCGTGCAGCATCCGGGAGCGGTAATGATCCCAGGTGAAATATTTTTCCACTCTGAGCCGGGCACGACGGCCCATCTCAGCGAACGAAACTCGATTAGCATGTGCCTGCACAAGCGCATGGCACAGGGAATCCTCATCATCCGGCGGAATCATGATGCCGGTTTCTCCGTCAACGATAGCATCGCCTGAAGCGCGCGTGGCAATCAATGGCAGGCCGCAGGCGGCGGCTTCCAGTGTGGATTTCGCAAAACCTTCGCATCCGCTGGGAAAAACAAATACTGAAGCCCTTCGCAATTCATCTTGAACATTCGACGTGAACCCGACCAGCTTCACACTCGAGTCCGCAGCTGCGCCATCAAGAAACGGTTTCATCTCATGGTGCGGACTTCCGACGAGCACCAGTTCCGCTTCTTTCAGCGCCAACTTTCTCCAAGCTGCGAGCAGGTGATGCACACCCTTGCGCTTGATGAGTGCCCCGACAAAAATTGCCCGGAAAACTTCGGGTGGCTTTTCCGCCGGAACGTAATGGTCCACATCCACACCGCGACCGACGTAGTGCAATTTTCCCTGTGAAATTCCCGCCGCAAGAAAAGTCTCCGCCGACTTCTGTGAAGGCATCAGCAGCACATCCGCCAGATCATATTCTGCAAGGTTTTGCAATCGCGAGGCAGGCAGATGTTTTCTCCAGTCGCGCCAACCCCGGTCAGAAAGACGGGACTCACGCTCGCTTTTGGTCTCGGCAGTCTTGGCCACACCTTTGTTCCGATGCCAGGTCGGCACATCCATGACTGATGGGATATTGCGCAGCCGCGCCTCCACCAATGAGTGAAAACACTCTCCGCTCCAGCCGTGAAAGAAATCGAAACGCCCCGTTCTCAGAACACGCGCCGCTGCGCGATCCAGATAGCGTTTTTTTGCCGCGTAGTAATCGCGACTACCGAGGCAGGAAAGCAGCCGCACCGGATGATGCTGGAGTGAGCGGACGACTCTGCCGGGAATTTCTTTCTGACGATTGGGATAGCAAATGACTTGTGCCAGCATGCCCTGACGCCACGAAGCCAACGCCCCCTCCTTGGAAGTCACATCCAGTCCGCTTCCGCCCAAACCGGCACTGGTCGCATAAAGCAAGGCTTTGGGCAATGCTCGGGCGCCGGGAAGTAAAGCAGGTGGTTCCAAATTCATGAATGAGTTCCGGTGAATAGGAAAATCACCATCCGCGCTCATGCCCGCTTTGACAGCCTGCTGCAAGCTGAATCATCCTCAGATCATTCGCCAGATTACTTGAGCTTGTTGAACCTGCCCTTGAATTTTTCCACATCTCTCAGTGTATTGTCTCGGGTCTTCTCGAACGAGGATTTGTTTTGCAAATCATGAATCTCTTCAAAAACCTGCCAGGTAAAAAAGGCCGCCGCGGCCAGCATCAGGAACAAGGCTGCGTAGGCCGCCAACATGAGCCTGAATTCCTGTCTCTTCCTCTGTTGCCGACTGCTGTTCAGATCCGGAATGCCCATCAGAGTCATCCACCAGTGACGCCACTTTTTCGGATTGCAGACCATGAGAAATGACCAGCAGGAAATAAAAACTGCCGCGATGGCAAGTATGGCGAAAAGATAAAGCATTGATCGTCAGGACATGAGCTGGAGAGAATGTAAATACTATCAATGTCGCATTTGAATTGCAACTCCCATAAACATGGCATTTGCAACGCGTTCCCAGTCAAGTTTTCCAGTGGACTGATCCGCATTTACCATTGGGTCTTGACACAGCCCGCGCTCGTATGCCTTTGTGATGGCTATGTCCAAATCACTCATCATTGCCGAAAAACCCAGCGTGGCCACCGATCTGGCACGCGCTCTTGGGAAAGCTCCCGGCATGACCACCTTTCATAAAGAGAACGACTATTTCGAGAACGATACGCACGTCATCACTTCCGCTATCGGCCATTTGCTCGAACAGGAAATGCCGATGAAGGACGGCAAAAAAATCGGCTGGGGCTTCACGACTCTGCCCATTCTGCCGGAGAAATTTGAACTCAAACCCATCGCGCAATCTGCCGACCGCTATCGTCTGGTGGCCAAGCTCATCAAGCGCAAGGACGTGTCTGAGATCATCAACGCCTGCGATGCGGGCCGCGAAGGTGAACTTATTTTCCGCAACATTATCGAGGCCTCTGGCTGCAAGAAACCCATCCGCCGCATGTGGATGCAGTCCATGACCAACGGCGCCATTCTCGAAGCCTTCCAGAAGATGCGTAGCGATGATGAGATGATGCCACTGGCCCATGCCGCGCGCTGCCGCAGCGAGAGCGACTGGATTATCGGCATCAACAGCACTCGCGCGCTCACTGCGCTCAACTCCCGTCACGGCGGCTTTCGTCTGACTCCGGTGGGTCGCGTGCAGACGCCGACGCTGACCATTCTCGCCAATCGCGAACGCGAGATCGCCGAGTTCGTGCCCCGCACTTACTTTGAAGTTCATGGCGAATTCGGAGTGAAGGCCGGTGATTATCCCGGACGCTGGTTTGATGAAGCGTTTAAGAAAGACGAAGCCGACGACCATAAAAAAGCCGAGCGACTCTGGAAGCGCGAGAATGCGGATGCCATCGTCACGCGATGCACGGGCAAGAAAGGCGACATCGAAGAAATCACCAAGCCCACCAAGCAGATCGCGCCGCTGCTCTATGATTTGACCAGCTTGCAACGCGAAGCCAACGGACGCTTTGGGTTCAGCGCGCGCCGCACGCTGCAAATCGCGCAGGCACTCTATGAAAAGTTCAAGGTGCTCACTTATCCACGAACCGATTCGCGCTATTTGCCGAACGATTACATCGGCACCGTCACCAGCACGATCAAGGGCTTCGCGCAATTGAGCGCGGGCAAAGCGGGCGCATTCCCCATGGAACTGTCGGCGCATTGCGCCAAGATTCTCGACGAAGGCTGGGTGCGCCCGAATCGCCGCGTCTTTGACACCACCAAGGTGAGCGATCACTTCGCCATCATCCCCACCGGACAAGCCCCGCCCGCAGGCATGGGTGAGGCCGAGCTAAAATTATTCGACATGGTGACTCGCCGCTTCCTCGCGGTCTTCTTCCCCGCAGCCGAATTTGATGTCACCACGCGCATCACTCGCATCGGCAGCGATGCCTTCAAGTCCGAGGGCAAAGTCATGCGCTCCGCCGGTTGGCTTGCCGTCTATGGCAAAAAGGCTGCCGATGAACAAAGCGAAGACGAAGGCGGCAAAGTCCTCGTGCCCGCAATTCCCGGCGAGAAGGCGGACACGCTCGTTGTTGAACTCCACGAAGAACAAACCAAGCCACCACCGCGTTTTAACGAAGCCACGCTCCTCTCCACCATGGAAGGCGCGGGCAAATTCGTCGATGATGAAGAGCTCGCCGAAGCCATGAGCGAACGCGGCCTCGGCACGCCTGCTACTCGCGCCTCTATTATAGAAGGGCTAATTTCCGATCAATACATGGAGCGCTCCGGTCGCGAGATGATCGTGACCGCGAAAGGTCTCGCGCTCGTCGATCAGCTCACGACGCTCGGCGTGGAAACATTGTCCTCGCCCGAACTTACCGGCCAATGGGAATACAAACTCCGCCAGATGGAGCATCGCCAGCTCGACCGCCCCACGTTCATGCGCGACATCCGCCAGCTCGCCGCCGACATCGTGGACAAGAGCAAAGCTTACGTGAAGGAATTGAAAGAACGTGTGCTGCCGGACTTCAAGGCGAAGTGTCCCTTCTGCGGCGCGACCTCGTTCAAGCAAACGGAGGACTTCTACAATTGCAAAACCCCCGACTGCAAACTCCGCGTCTATAAGATCGTCGCGGGCCGCACCTTCACCGAAGACGAAGCGCGCACGCTCATCGAGAAACGTTTCATCGGCCCCTTTGAAGGCTTCCGCAGCCGCATCGGCAAGGAGTTCAAAGCCGCGCTCGAAATCAAAGACGACAAGAAAGTGAACTTCGTCTTCGAGAAAGGCCAGAGCGACGAAGTGGACTGGGACACCGCGCAGGTTCTCTGCGATTGCCC
>JAYVQB010000505.1:0-3746 GCA_043757085.1 Verrucomicrobiota bacterium | reverse complement strand
ATGGCGGAGTTCTCGTCACGCGGCGCATCTTTGAGTTGTTGCTAAAAAACGGCGCACGTGCTGCGGGGCCGGGGGAGTTCACGCAGCGTGCGTTCCTGAATGGCAAGATGGATCTGACCCAGGCGGAGGCAGTGATGGATTTGATTCACGCGCAGTCGGAGCTGGCGTTGCAAGCGGCGACGCGACAGCTTGAAGGTCGCTTGGGCAAGGTCGCAGATGCCATGCGGAATGATCTGATCCAGATCGTCGCGCATGTGGAGGCCTACATTGATTTTCCCGATGAAGATATTGATCCCGATACCGGGGCTGCGCTGAAGCAACGCTTTGAATCTATCCATGCTCAGTTGCGTTCGCTGCTCGACAGCGCGGAGCATGGGCGCATCCTCCGCAGCGGGGCGCGCACGGTGATCTGCGGTGCGCCGAATGTGGGGAAGTCGTCGTTGCTCAATGCGCTCAGCGGGCACGACCGGGCGATTGTCAGTGCGCAGGCTGGCACGACGCGCGATACCATTGAGGAAGTGCTGCACATTCACGGGCTGCCGTTTGTGCTGGTGGATACGGCCGGACTGCGGGAGCACACGAGTGACTTCATCGAGTCCGAAGGCATGGAGCGCACGCGACGTGAACTGGAGCGCGCGGATGTGATCATTGAAGTCGTGGATGGAAGTCTGCCGCAAACGGAGGCGCAGCGCGTGCCGGTGACGCCGGGGAGAAACGGGCATTTGTTGATTTTGAACAAAGCGGATGCCGGATTGCATCCTTCATGGGAGATGGAAGATGGGAGATCGAAGATGGGGATTTCGCTTTCGTGCGTTACGGGAAGGGGGATTGAAGCATTGCGCGCGGCCATGCGCGATGCGGTCTGGAGCGGCGCGGGGACGGGTGGGGATCAGTTGATAGCGATCAATGCGCGACATCAAAGATGCTTCCAGCGCGCGGCGGAGGCGATGGAGGATGCGGAGGATGCCTTTGATCGCGATGAAGCGCCGGAGATCATCGCGTTCGAGTTACGCGAGGCCTTGCAGGCGGTCGGTGAAGTGACGGGCCGGGTGGATGTGGAGGAAATTCTCGACTCGGTGTTCAGCCAGTTCTGCATCGGGAAATGATGCGTCGCCGCTGCAAACTTCACTTTTCATTTTCCCAAAACACGCGATGTGTCGCGTTCACCCGAAACCGCGACCACAAGCACTCTGAATACCATGACCAAAAAGACCCCGTCTTGGACGATTGACCAGTCCGCCGACATCTATGGAATCCGCGACTGGGGAAATAGTTATTTTGATATTTCTCCGAAGGGCGAAGTAGTGGTCAATTTGCGTGACGGGAAGAAGACGAAGCCGGTCAGCATTCCGGAAATCGTGCGCGGTATGAAGGAGCGCGGAATGCAGTTGCCGGTGTTGATTCGTTTTGGCGATCTGCTGCGCTGGCGCATTGAGGAGATCAATGATGGATTCGCCACAGCGATTAGTGAGGCAAACTATCGCGGGGTTTATCGCGGCGTGTATCCCATCAAGGTGAACCAGCAGCAGGAAGTCATCGAGGAAGTCACGCGCTACGGGAAAAAATATCACTATGGCCTGGAGTGCGGCAGCAAGCCGGAGTTGATCGCGGCGCTGGCTTACATGCAGGATCCGAAAGCCTACATCGTGTGCAACGGCTACAAGGACGAGGAGTTCATCGACCTCGCGCTGCACGCGCAAAAGATGGGCTTGCAGGTGATCATGGTGCTGGAGATGCCGAGCGAATTGGAACTGATCCTGCAACGCTCGAAGAAGCTGGACATCAGACCGACGCTAGGCGTGCGCATCCGTCTTTCCACGGAAAGCGCGGGACATTGGTCCAGCAGCGGCGGCGACCAGAGTGTCTTCGGCCTGAACATTTCCCAAGTCATGGGTGCGGTGGACAAGCTTCGCGAGTGCCACATGCTCGACTGCCTCCAGATGCTGCACTATCATCAGGGATCGCAGATTCCCAGCATTCGCGCGATCCGCAATGCGGCCACCGAAGCCTCGCGGGTATATGTGGGGCTGGTGCAAGAGGGCGCAAAGATGGGCATCCTCGATCTCGGCGGCGGTCTGGCGATCAGCTACGATGGTCTCAAATCAAACGAATCGAGCAGCGCCGACTATGGCACGAAGGAATATTGTGCCGATGTGATTGAGGCTATCAGTGAAGTTACCGATGAAGCGGGCGTGGCGCATCCGGATCTTATTACAGAGTCTGGGCGCGCCGTTGTGGCCTATTATTCGGTGCTGGTGGTCAATGTGCTGGACATCAACCGCTTCGAGTCTCCCGGCATCCACAAGTTGCCGAAGAAATCACCACCTTTGCTGAAGAACTTCTTCCATCTGCGCGAGCGCATCCAGAAGAACGGCGAGAAGCTGACCGGCGAATATCTTCAGGAGATTTACAACGACGCGATTTACTATCGCGAGAAAATCCGTTCCGAATTCAGCAGCGGCAAGGTCACCCTGCGGCAGCGCGCCATGGGCGAGGAATTGTATTGGGAAGTTCTCACCTGGGTTGCCGAACAAGTGAAGGACGGCGGCTTCAGCAGCGAGCAGATGGAGCGCCTTAGCGCTGTCCAGACAGATATTTACTATGGGAACTTCAGCGTCTTCCAGAGTCTGCCGGACTTCTGGGCGATCAACCAGCTGTTCCCCGTTATGCCAATTCATCGGTTAAAAGAAAAACCCACGCGCCCCGTCGTGCTCAGCGACATCACTTGCGACTGCGATGGCAAGATGGATCGCTTCGTTCATTCGCGTGAAATCCATAGCAGCCTACCGATGCACGACATCAAGGTGGAAGACGAATACATGCTCGGCATTTTCCTCGTCGGCGCGTATCAAGAGACGCTGGGTGATTTGCACAATCTGCTTGGCGACACCAACGTCGTCAGCGTGAAGCTGGAGAATGGTCGGCTCAAATACACGCGCGAGCTGGAAGGTGATACTGTCAGCGATGTTCTCAGCTACGTGGAGTATGACACCAAGGAAATGGTGCGCCGTTTCCGCGTGCTCGCTGAAGATGCCGTCGTTAAAAAACGCATCTCACCCAAGGAACGCCATCATATCATGGAGGCTTACGAGGAAGGAATGCGCGGTTATACTTACTTCGAGAGTTGAGCGGCCGCGCACACTTGGTGGGGATCATCTTCGAGGTTTTGAAGGGCACCCGCCTCACAGGGAGACGCCCTCCCCGCCCCGGCGACAACACCTGGTTTGATTTTCTAAAAAATTCGCTGCCTTGAGCGGAGGGGTTGGAACGAGGTTCATCGGTCAGGGGCAATCTCTCGGAGATTGCGAAAAAACTCGGCTGCAGGAATAGCTTTCACGCGTCCTGCGTCGTAATCTGCGATCCGGTGAGAAATCTCCGCAGTCCAAGCCTCATCGGCAGCAACAGAGCTATCCGTCTCAACGCCCTCCATCAGCGCCAGAGCTAGCCGCATTCTCTGTTCGGCGGGCAACACAAAAACCTGACTCGATACCGAATGTGATGTCAATGCACGCTCTCAGTGTGCCCATTTTCTTACAATGTGCCTGTCCCCATGCAAACCCAGGAGGCGGTGGGCCTGCCTGAAAATATTGTGGAATTGAGACGAATGAAGCGCGGTGATCCACGGAAGGCGCTGGTGGCCCGCCTCCTGCGGGAGCGCACAACAGCAAGCAACGCGTGGCTTGCGCAACGGCTGGCACTGGGTCATGTAGGATGCGTGAGCCGGATTACACGGATCGTGTCAACAG
>JAYVQB010000504.1:0-3752 GCA_043757085.1 Verrucomicrobiota bacterium | reverse complement strand
GATGTGCAACTGGCCGGGCAGTTGGATGGCATCGAGACTGCGCGACAACTGGTGAAAAATAATCCGGTGGCGGTGATTTATTTAACGGCCTGCGCCGATGCGGAAACGGTGGCCCGCGCACGCGACACGCATCCTTGTGGCTATCTTATCAAGCCTTTCAAAGAAGATGAATTGCGCGCGACTCTGGAGGTCGCCACCGCGAAGCATCGCGCCGAGACGCTTCGTGCGCGGCATGAAAGCAGCTTTCAGCTCGCGTTTCAGAGCCTGGCAGATGCGGTGGTGGTGACCGATCTCGCAGGTCAGGTGAAGTTCATCAATCCAGCGGCGGCGAATCTTCTCGGATGGTCAGCCGCTGAGGCCGAGGGCCGGGCATTGGGCGAAGTTTATAGCATTCATTCTCCCGATGGCGGAGTGATGCCGCCGAATTCATCTTCGGAAAACAGTCCAGTGGCTCCGCGCCGTCTCATGTTGACGACCAAATCCGGCCAGCGTGTCGCCATCGAAGATCGCACGGCTCCTGTGTTGGATGAACGCGGCAGTGTGTCGGGCATGGTCATCTTGTTCCGCGTGCAGGCTGAGACGGAGGCGATGGTGGCTCCGCATGTGGTGGCTGCTCCGTCTGCGGCATCAGGCTCCGCGCCCTTGGTCGATATTGTGGAAAGCATTTCCGATCCGCTGATGGCGCTCGATGGGCAATGGCGTTTCACTTACATCAACAGCAGCGCCGCAAAGCTTTTTCAGAGGGACAAGCGCGCGCTGCTCGGAGTTTCGCTTTGGGAAACATTGCCGCCCAGTGCGCATGACAATCACCATGCGGCCTTGGGGCGGGCCTTGCTCCATCAGGAAACGGTCACGCGCGAGATTTTTCTCGAAGGCATCAATACTTGGTTCGAGGCCCGCAGTTATCCCTTTGGCAGCGGCTTGCTGCTTTTGCTCAAGGATATCACTTCGCGCAAGCTTGAAGCCGAGCGCAGCAGCCGCATCGACCGACTTGAGTCCTTGGGATTGCTCGCACGCGGATTCGCGCATGACTTCAACAACTTGCTCACCGTGCTGCTGGGCAACCTCGCGCTGGCGGAGATGCGCTTTCATAATCAGCCGGAAAACCTTCCCGAAGTGCAGACTGCCAAGCAGGCCACGCTTCAGGCGCAGAGTCTCGTGCAACAGCTTCTCACCTTTGCGCGCGGTGGTGCGCCGATCAAACGGCCCGTCTCGATGGCCAATCTGGTGAAGACATTTTTCCACAATCACGCGCGCATGAACCATGTGAATTATCTCGTGGAAGTGCAGGAGGATTTGCCGCAAGTCGCGGTCGATCCCAATCAAATCCGCCGATTGCTCGGCAATCTCGTCCGCAATGCCGAACAGGCCATTCCGACCGGAGGCGAGATCATTGTCCGCTGTGAGGCCGCCGATCCCTCGCGACTATTCCCCAATGAGAATGTCACCGATCACGGTGACAGTTTTGCCGGGGTGATACTGGAAGTTCGCGATACGGGCGAGGGGATTGCGCAGGAAAATCTGCCGCATATTTTCGAGCCATATTTCAGCACCCGCAAAGAAGCGAACGCCACCGGCCTCGGACTGACCGTCTGCGAATCCGTGGCCAAGGCCCATGGCGGATCGCTTTCCGTTCAGTCGCAACGCGGAGCTGGCACCACGGTGAGATTTTTCCTCCCGGTCGATGCCGACACCGACGAGGCCGACTCATTGGCCATTGGGAAAACCTTCGAGAATCCGCCGACCATGACACCGCGCATTCTTGTTCTCGAAGATGACACGCTGGTGCGCAGTTTAATCGTGCGAAATTTGCAGAGCCAGAACTACGAAGTCTCCGAGACCGTGGATGGCAACGACACCGTGCGGCTCTATCAGCAAGCCATGCAGGACGGTCGTCCGTATCATTTGATCGTGCTCGACCTTTCCATTCCCAACGGCATGGGCGGTCTGCGCACCATGGAAAAAATCCGCGCGATGGATCCTCATGTGCTGGCCATTGTCAGCAGTGGTTACTCCGACGACCCCGTCATGGCCCAGCCCGCCGCCTACGGTTTCGCCGCTGTGTTGCCGAAGCCGTATGAGCCGGTGGAGTTGTTGCGACTGGTGAAGAGTTTGATTTCCAGCCGCGTCAGCGGGCAGGGGATGGTGTGATAATAGTGGAGTTGCCGCAAACATTCGCGCTTCATGCCACTCCACGGTCTCACCATTTACATCAGCGCGTTTCTGCTGTTCCTGTTGCAGATCATCACGGCCAAACAAATCCTTCCATGGTTCGGCGGATCGGCGGCAGTGTGGGCGACTTGCATGGTCTTTTATCAAGTGGTGTTGCTGTTCGGCTATGCTTATGCCGACTGGATCATTCGCTGGCTGGCGCCGAAGCAACAGGTGATCCTGCACACGTTGGCTGCGCTTGCGGGCTGAAGCCCCAAACTACTTTCGCTCCCACGCCGCTCGAAAACTGGCTGCGTATAAAGTGTTTCGGCAAGAAACGCCATGTGAGAGCGTTTTGTTTTGCCAACCTCGATATAATAATCCAGCATTCCAATACTATGAAAATCCGCCTTCTCCTCCTTTCCCTGGCCTTTGCTGCCGTTTCTTTTGCCGCCGAACCTGTGAAACCGTTGCGAGTGCTTCTCGTGACAGGGGGTTGCTGCCATGATTATGAGGCGCAGCGCATGATCCTCGCTGAGGGCATAAGCGCCCGCGCGAATGTGGAGGTTACTTTCGAGCACAGTTCCAACAAGACGACGAAGGCTGCTTTCGAGATTTACAAGAACAAAGACTGGGCGAAGCCCTACGACGTGGTGATCCACGACGAGTGCTCCGCCGATGTGACGGACAAGGACTATGTGAACAACATTATCGACGCGCATCGCAACGGCACGCCGGCGGTGAATCTGCATTGCGCCATGCACAGCTATCGATGGGGGAACTTCAAGCAACCGGTGAAGGCTGGCGATGATAATGCCCATTGGTATGAGATGCTTGGCTTGCAATCGACCGATCACGGGGCGCAAATTCCGATCGACATCACCTTTGTGGACAAGGCCTCGCCGATCACCAAGGGACTGGCCGACTGGACGACGATCAAAGAGGAACTTTACAACAACATCCAAGTTCTCACGGCCCAACCTATTGCCAAGGGCAAGCAGAAGATTGCGGGCAAGGACGGAACCACGCAGGAGATGGAAACTGTCGTTGCGTGGACAAACGAATTCGGGCCGAATAAAACCCGCACCTTCAGCACTACCATCGCTCACAACAATGAGACGGTGCAGGATGCTCGCTATCTCGACTTGGTGACAAGGGGTCTGCTCTGGGCCTGCGGCAAGCTCGGCGATGACGGAAAGCCTCTCCCCGGATATGAGGCCGTGAAAAAGTAAACATCAGCCGGCACTACCATGAAATACACCGCGCTCTCTCTACTTCTTATTGCTGGTAATTGCGCTTTTGCGGTGGATGCGAAGCCGCTCAAGGTGCTGATGGTCACAGGCGGCTGCTGTCATGATTACGAGCACCAGAAGCTGATCTTGGCCGAGGGCATCAGCGCGCGGGCGGATGTTGAGTTTTCAATCGTTCACGAAGAAGGCAAGGACAAGGGCGACAAGTCGCACAAGATCAGCATTTATGAGAAAGATGATTGGGCCAAGGGCTTCGACTGCGTATTGCATAACGAGTGCTTCGGCATGGTCGAGGATGTGGCATTTGTCGAACGCATCGCCAAGGCTCACTTTGACGGAATTCCCGCCGTC
>JAYVQB010000503.1:0-3753 GCA_043757085.1 Verrucomicrobiota bacterium | reverse complement strand
TTTGCGCCCAAATTCGACGAGCACGGCCTGATTCCCGCCATCGCGGTGGACTGGCGCACGAACGAGCCGCTGATGGTGGCTTACATGAACCGGGAGGCGCTTCAACTCACGCTCACGCTCGGTCAGGCGGTTTACTGGAGTCGCAGCCGCAGGGAAATCTGGCACAAAGGCAAGACCTCTGGCGAGTTCCAAGTGGTGAAAGAAATCCGCGTGGACTGTGACCAAGACGCCATCGTGCTGAAAGTCGAGCAACTTGGCGGAGGCTGCTGCCACACCAAGGCGGCGACTTGTTTCTACCGCAAGGTGGACATGGAAAACATCGCGCACGGGACGGTGCCGCTGGTGCGCTATTGATAATTCAATTCCTTTTACTCCTTTGCCACCTCGCTCGGATCACTGGGGTAGGTCACTTTGTTGAGTTTCTGCCTCTGAAGCCAGCGACGAAATTCCTCCGCCTGCTTAGGGTTGCGCCATGAAATGTGAGCGGCGCTACCTTCGATGATGGTCAGCCGATGCTCCACGTTCAGGTTTTTCCAGATAGCCAGCTCCCAGCGAATGTCCCGCCAGTAGAGCGACGGGTCTTTTTCATGGATAAACTGCCAGACTGGTGCGACGTTTGCCTTGCGAAACAAAATGCAGTTGTCGTTGTAGGCAGCAATGGGCACGGCCGCAGCAAACTTGCTGGGAAACACTCGCAGAAATTCGTAGCAACCGAATCCTCCGCCAGAGTAGCCAGACACATACAGCCGGGACAGATCGATGGATGGCTCACTAGTGGCCTTCAAGACATCAATCACCTGCCCGGTGAGCAGCGTGGGCTTGGAAGGTAAATCTTCATATTCTACAAACCACCAGTCGTTCGGCACATCGCTCTGGGGGATCAGCACATAACACGGCATATGTTTCTGCCAGTCGTGGTCGATGAAGTATTGCGCGGGAGCACCGCCGTCGGTGTAGTTTTTAAAATTGTCTGTGCCTCGGGCACCGATGCCGGGGAGAAAAACGATCAGCGGCAATGAAGACCCGCGCACCGCCGCTTCAGGAGGCGTGTAAAGCAGGAATCGAAGTTGCCGCAGACTCGGCGGCACACCCGTCACTTCCTGAGGCATGTCCGGACGGGTGTAAATCAAGCTATGCAAACCAGCCTTGACCAAGGTCGCGTCATTTTCTTTATTTTGCTGCTCGAAGGGTTCAACCTTGCCCCGAATCACCAAACGCTCACTGGTCAGCCGATCCATGTAAAACAGTTCCCGGTCATCAATGGAAAAGGTCTGCGCGTCGTCAGTTTTCATCGTATGCACCCAACCACGCGTGTGCACGATGGTCGCCCCGATGATTTTGCCAAACATTTCTCGCCGCCATTCCCGCCGAAACGGGGTGTAGCTCTCCTTCCATTGATCACGCATGTAGTCCGACAGTTCAGGCTTGCCCTGCGGCGGTGGAGGCACCAGACGCTGCTGCGCAGTCAGCGGGTTAAATGAAAAAATGCTCAGCAAAATGCAGATAGACAACGGTAGCATTCTGAGTGGATGGGTGAGTGTATATAAAAGTATTCCTACTTGACGAAGCAGATTTAGCTTACTAATCTGCCGCATAATTAAATTTATTATGCTACGCACTCGAACGCACTCGAACGCACTCGAACGCACTCTAGAAGATAAGCTGCGTGTTTCAGTAAGGGCAAGGTTCGTTTTCATGGTGATGATGGTTACACTTTGCACCTTGCGTGTGCAAGGTGCGGATTCAATTACCGTAAATGTTGCCGGGAAAATAGCCACTGCAACCATCAGTTTAGCCGACCCATCCCCCGTATTTGACGCAACGTATTCTCAGAACCGCGGCAATGTTTTGATCACAGGCAGGGTTAGCGACAAACTGGCTGTGATTAAAGTCAATGTTACCTACAAAGTCGTTGATAACACTAACTGGGAACTGATTACCCCCAAGGGCGGAAGTGAAATTCTTTCCATTAACCTTGGCGAAGCATTAAATGGGATAATGCCAAGTTCATGGAGTCTCAAGGCAATAAAAGATACCACCTACACAGGCGGTGGAAGTAACAAACCATTAAACGAAAAAAAAGGCACTGTAATTTATGGTGCAATTCCGGTTGGCGTGGGCTTTACCTTGAATCCTCTAATGATACGGGTAGACAGGGACTATGATAACAAAATAGATGACAAAGTTGACTTGACGGAAGCCCCGTATCCTAACGGATTGATCGTCGATGTGAATAATCTTGAGACAAAAGGAAGCACAGTGCCCCAAAACAGTGATGCCATGGTAACTGACAACGAACTGAACAAATATGTAGGTCACTATGACAAGGATAGGCGCGTCGAACGTCTCAAGGTTAATTTACCCCCCGGTCCTGTTGGCGAGGTCAAGTTCCAGCTTCGCAATCCCGACAAACCCGTTAAAAATGGAAAATTTCCTGAGGATTACCAAAAAGGAAACGGCTCTGCCGGAAATGAAAGAATCCAAATATTCTCAAATGACCTGAAACGAGAAGCCGTGTTGCCAAAAAGCAAGATGGAATACTCATTTACAGCAAAAGAAAAAACAGACGCGGCAGACCCGCAAAATTCTGGCCTCGATTTTTGGATTGAGGGAACTGAACCCGGCGAGGTCATAATTGACTTGGAATACTCTCCGCCGGGAGCAAATAAGCCAGTGGTCAGAAGAGTGCGCATCGAGGTGAACGTCGATAACCCGCCCAAAGACCCGAACAAATTGAAGTCCAGTGGGGGCGACGAGGCCAGAAACCGGGTTCGCGCCATAAAAAAATATCCCCGTGTGACAGGAATTTCCGCAGAATTCAAGAATAGTATCGAGCCGCTTTTAACTTGGCATAAAATGCCGCGCAGCCCGGCGTCCGCAGCAATGTGGGTTGGCATCCAAGTAGCAGATGGTTCCAGAACATGGGCACAGGCTGGATTATACGCGCAAATTGGTGCGAAAACTCCGAAAATTCAAGGTGCAAAACCCTATGCTGAGATAGCAATTGATTACGCAAAGTATATCAGCACAGATCCTCCACAAAAACGCTATTATCATACATTCGGCGGCTTGGCTAATCAACCTTCGATAGGTGAGCGCGATTGGGTCAACATGCCATTTTTGATAATGTATCAGAAAGGCGATAGCCTCGGCCATGACTCCATCATCGTGAGGTATCGACAATTAAGCTCAATGGGGAATCCCCAAGGAATTGTAGAATTTGAGGTTAATGAGAGTGTTGCGGGTGGCGCCACACTCAGCGACAAGAAATTTGACACCATCCAAGCAAGTTTCGAGGCCACACAGAGTGTGACCAGAGTCCCCGGTCTTCCTGATCGAAAAGCCAAAATAGAAAATATTAAAATATGCAAGGCTGCAACCGCAACCAAAAAAGTTGTTGGGGGCCAAATAGAACCATCAGATGCGTTTGCCCCAATAGAATTGGCAGAAAGTGATCTGGAGATCATAACTGTGAACAACTTAGGCAAGGAGATCAAGCAGAAGGACTTGGAGTTCAGCCACTACCGGATCAAGCTCGACATAAACAAGATCAATGACTACACGAAGACGACCGACATACTATTATGGGACAAGTATCACTGGATGACACCTGATGCGAATCCGTTGATCAGAAAGTCTCCTTACCTCACCGACTAAGGTGGACCCCATTGTTCGGCCAGTGTTGCTGAAAGTTAAGCTATAGTGCTCAAGGCTTGGGACGAAGGTTGGTTAGGTTAGCACGGGGAACTTGGC
>JAYVQB010000502.1:0-14849 GCA_043757085.1 Verrucomicrobiota bacterium | reverse complement strand
GATTGAGATAAGTGAAAAGCACAAGCGGGATTTGCGTCTCGCGGCGCAGTTCCTTGATGAAAGCCAGAATCTTCGGTGTCGTCGTGCCGCTGCGCAATGCGCGATCGGCGGCGAGCTGGTTCACAATTCCGTCCGCCAACGGATCGGAAAAAGGCAAGCCGAGTTCGATGATGTCCGCCCCGGCTTGTTCCAGCGCGAGCACGATTTCGCGAGTCTTCGCGAGGTCAGGATCGCCGGCAGCGATATACGCGATGAAGCCGCGCTTCTTCGCGGCGTGCAATTTCTCAAAGCATTGGTCAATACGATTCATGGAACGGGACGCCCTATGTAGCGGCGGGGCGCGCATTGCGCAACTCATTCACCAACCACGGACACGACGATCTCCCGCGAGTGCGCGGCGCGGCGGTGCTCGAACAGGAAGATGCCCTGCCAGGTGCCGAGAGCCATGCGCCCGTCCATGACTGGAATCACCTCGCTGGTGCGCGTCAGCGTCATGCGCAGATGACTCGGCATATCATCCGGCCCTTCGCAGGTGTGGACAAAATATGGAGTGTTCTCCGGCACGAGATGCTCGAAGAATTTATGCAAATCCTCGCGTGCTGAAGGATCGGCATTTTCGAAGATGACAAGGCTGCAACTGGTGTGCCGCACGAAGACGGTCGCGGTTCCGGTGCGAATTCCGCTGTCACGCACGATGGCGTGGACGCGATCCGTGATTTCGTAAGTGCCCTTGCCTCGGGTGGCGATTGCGAACTGGTCGGCGTGGGCGGACATGGATCAAAGCAGGCGATGCGTTAGCATTAACAACTCGTCGGAATCTTCATCGCGAGCTTCACCGAATGCGGAACTGCACCGACGACAAAGCTGAGACATTCCACCGCGCCTTGTGGCTTGCCCGGAAGAGCGAGCACCAGCGATGAATCCACAATCGCACCGAGGCAGCGGCTGATCATTGCGTTCGGAGTTATCGCAAGAGACTTCGCCCGCATGACTTCGCCGAAGCCGGGAATTTCTACACGCGCAATGCCACGAATGGCCTCGGGCGTGACATCGCGTTCGGCGATTCCTGTTCCTCCTGTGGTAAGAATGAGTCCGCAGCCCTGTGCGGAAAAAGAACGCACGGCCTGCTGAATCTTCTCGATGTCATCGGACACCAAGGCCTCGGCGATGACGCGCCAACAATATTCTTCACAAGCTTTCCGCAAAGCCGGGCCGCCGTGGTCTTCATAAATTCCGGCGCTCGCGCGATCGGAGACCGTGATGATGCCAACGGGGATGGGGGAAGAAGTTTGCAATGGTTGACGATGGTTTGCCGTGGTTCTTAGCATCTTCATCAAACTATCGCAAACAATTGCCAACCACCGTAAACTATCGCAATCAGCCTCACTTTGTTTTGCTGACGAGATGAATGCCTACGAGCCTCATAGATTTGTCCACAGCTTTGCACATGTCGTAGATCGTCAGCAGGGCAATCGATACTGCGGTGAGTGCCTCCATTTCCACGCCAGTTGATGCCGTTGTCTTTGCGGTCGCGGTCGCAGTGACGCCATCGTCATTGAGAACAAAATCCACGCCGACCATGCTGAGCGGAATCTGGTGGCAGAGCGGAATGAGGTGCTGCGTCTGCTTCGCTGCCATGATGCCCGCGAGGCGGGCGACGGCGAGCACATCGCCTTTTTGAATCTGGTTCTGGCGGATAAGTTCCAGCGTGGCGGGCTGGAGCTTAATGTGGCCGGTGGCAATTGCTTCGCGGCGCGAGGACGGCTTGGCGGAAATGTCCACCATGCTGGCTTCGCCGCGTTCGTTGGTATGAGTGAGGGACATGACGGGGAATGATGGAGCAAGTTTTTCTGTAATCAATTCCAGAACTTGAACATGAACTTGCGGGAGCGTGTCTGTGAATGCTACAATCAATTCGATGAACATGAAAATCTCCCGCCTGTTTCTCTGCGCAGCCGTCTTGCTGTTGGTCAGTTGCGCCTCTCCCATCGCGCGTCGCATTGAGAAGAATCCGGGAATTTACCAAAGACTGAGCGATGACCACAAGATGCTGGTGCAGCACGGCCAGCTTACGGAAGGCATGAGCACGGATGCCGTGCGCCTCGCTTGGGGTAGCCCCTCGCGTATATCGCATGGCTCGAAACTCGGCAAGAGCTACGAACAGTGGAGCTATGCGGGCTATGCTCCAGTTTACAACACCCGCATCGGATTTGGCTATTCGCATGGCTACGGTGAACGATGCGATCCCTCCTATATGTATGCAGATCCCTTCGTGAACTATGTGCCGTATGAAGCCCGTCGGGTGGAATTCCTGAATGGTCGCGTAACGGCGTGGACTGCGACGCGATGAGTTGACCCATGAAATGCTATCCTCCGTCGATTGTGCCTTGCAGTCTCTGCGGATAAGCGCAAGTCTTCACCCGTCGTTAAAACGGGCCTGTAGCTCAGTGGTTAGAGCATGCGACTCATAATCGCTTGGTCGTTGGTTCAATCCCAACCTGGCCCACCAATCAGCCACGCGAATGTGAAAGCAATCTCCATCCGCGCTTCAAGCGCGAGAGTGTAACCCACGAAGCTTCCTGATTGTAACAGTTTGACGGCCACGGTGTGTGAAATGGAACCACTCGCATTGTTCGATCTCAATTCCATGACCCGTCAGAACAGCTTCGCCAAAACGAATCTGCTGACATTTACAAAAAAGTTTGAGGGATCACAGCGGGAGCGGGGTGTCACTCTGCACAACAGCAAAGCATGCGCCGAGCCGTTGCTAAACAAACCAAATCCAACTATGAAAACGAAACTCGCTATCCTCATCACCGCCCTCACCCTCACTGGCATCGCTTCTTCCGCTGACAATGAGGGGAAAATCATCTACAACTCCAAGGGCAACGTCATCGGCGTGCAACACGCAGATGCGAAACCCTTGTTCAGCGGCAAGCAAATGACAACTGACAATACTTCTGCCGCTGACAACGGGGTGAAAATCATCTACGACTTCAAGGGCCACGTTATCGGCGTGCAGCACGCAGATGCAAAACCCTTGTTCGGCGGCAAGCACATGGTATCCAGCGATGGCTGCGCCTCCAAGTCTTGCTGTGCTAAGAAGTAGTCCCCTACACCAACCCAACCCCAAACACGCACTTGTCATGAAAACTGATGATCCACTCAATGAACTCCTGTCCCAGTGGCAGGTGCGTGCTGAACCCGCCGCCTCGTTCCGTCGTGATGTATGGCAGCGCATCGAAGCTGATGGCGCAGCAGAGCCGGGATTTTGGGAAAGTCTCGCTGTCGTCTTTATGAAGCCAGCAGTGCTGTCTGCTTCATTCGCTGTCGCATTGACTTTTGGCGGGCTGATCTCATGGAGCACGGCTCAATCAAGTCATCGGATGAACCCGCGCGAAAGTTACGTGCGTTCGATTGATCCCTTTGATTCCACTCACCTTCTCGCCCAGCGCTAACCATGAATCCTCGCGCAAAAATTGTTGCCGTCACGTTATTGCTTGGTGTCGCCCTCGCCGCTGGTTTTTTCCTCATGCGGATGTGCGTGCCAGCAAAGCCTGTGCCTTCAACAGAAGTGGGCCTCGCTTGGCTCAAGTCGGAATACCACCTGAGCGATGCGCAGTTCCAACGCATAGAAGCCGTGCATGATGCCTATTACCCGCAGTGCAAGGAGATGTGCCGTCACATCGCAGTTGCAAATAAAAAAGTAACCACGCTGCTCCAGTCCGCGAATACGATGACGCCGGAGTTGGAGGCTGCACTACAACAAGCCGAAGCCGTGCATACGGATTGCCGAACCGCGACGTTGAAGCATATCTTCGCAGTAGCATCTCTCATGCCGCCTCCCGAGGCGCGACGCTACTTGCATGACACCGCACCGCGCGTGCTCGGGGCGTATCACAGTGTTGATGATGTCATGAGTGAACCCTCCGATCATGCCAAGCCATGAACCAGCCCGCCGCATCGGTCGAGGCAGCACTCATGCAACGACTCGCCGATGGCAATGATGTTGCCCTCAATGAACTTATCCAGCTTTGGAGTCCACGTATTCTTTCCTATCTCACTCGCATGACTGGCGATGCTCATGCAGCCGATGATCTCGCGCAGGAAACTTTTGTGCGAGTCTATCGCCATCGCATGGGCTACCGTGCCACGCAGGCGTTCAGCACTTGGATATTTCACATTGCCTCCAATCTCGCGCGCAACCACGCCCGCTGGCGTTCACGTCATCCTGAAAGTCTGATGGGGCAAGAGACGCTTGCGGACTTAGCTCACGCTTCGCCGACGGATTCACCGGATGAAGCCGCCATGCGTGCAGAGCAGGCCAGCGTAGTGCGTGCCGCAGTGCTGGCGTTACCCGATGACTTGCGTGAGCCGCTAGTGCTCTCGGTTTATGAAGACCTGCCTCATATCGAAATCGCCACCATCCTCGGTGTCAGTGCCAAGGCAGTTGAAATGCGCGTATATCGCGCGCGCCAGATATTGAAAGAACGACTCATGCCAAGCCAAACCGCGTAACCTTTCAGAAACCATGAACACTTCATCATCGCCTATGCTGCTGGCTCTGCTGCTCTCGCTGCATCCTTCCATCGGGAACGCCCAGCAAGTCGCCAGCACTCCCTTCATCAATCGGCTTGTCAGCGAGGCCGTTGCCAAGCATCCGAAAATAGATGCTGCTGACGCACGAGCCAAGGCGGCATCCGATGCCATTCGCGCCGTGCGATTGTGGGACGACCCCGAGCTTGGCTTGGGTGCCAGAGCGGCCCGCCAATCCATGCGTAAAGACGATGGCGATATTCGCGTGGCCATTGATCAAAAGCTGCCGCGTCGCGGACTCTATGAGGCGGAGAAGCGTCGTGCGACAGCGGAGCAGCAGATGCAGCAGGCCGAGCGGCGCATGACGGCGAATGAACTTGGCCTGGCCGTGGCGCAGACGGTGATCGAACTCGCCCTCGCTGATGACACGCTGAGCTTGCAGGAGGAGGAAGTGCATTGGCTGGAAACCATCGTGAAGACCGCGCAGGAGCGTGCTCGCAATCCCGATGCGACGGCGGCGGTGCCGTTGCGTTTGGAAAGTGAACTCGCGCTGCAAACGCAGAAGTGGGAAGCAGCAAAGCGTCAGCGCGCACAGCTTGCACGCACGCTCAATCTCATGCTGCTGCGCGATGTCGAGGCTGCGTGGCCGGTGCTTGCCTTACCAGACAATGACGCCGAGATTATCACCGCTGCCAGCCTGCGAGCGCAGATGGAGAAGAGCAATCCGCGTCTTGCCGCCTTGCGTCATCAGATCGAAGCGGCGCAAGCTGAGACGGATGCGGCAAAGCAGAAACGCAAGCCTGTCTTCTCAGTTGGCGTGGAGACGAACACTTACTCCGGCGGTGATTTTCGTGATGCCATGTTCATGGTGAAAATGTCCCTGCCTTGGTTCAATCGCTCGGCTTACCAAGCGGACATCGCCCGTGCTGAAACTTTGCATCGTGCTGCCGAGAGCGACCTCGCGGCAGAGTCGCGCGAGTTCTACACGAAGCTTACCGCCCTCATCACCGAGGCCGAGAACAATAGCCGTCTCGCATCAGCTTATCAAAACGAAGTGCTGCCCAAGACCTTGAAGGCAGCAGAAGCAACGCAGAACACATGGGTGTCATCAAAAGCGACGTTGCTCGAAGTCCTCGAATCACGCCGCGTTTTATTGAATGCACGGCAGGAGCAGAAGCGCGCGACGGCGGCCCGGCAGGCAGCACTGCAAAGCATCGCGGCCATCGTCGGCAGTCTGGTGAAACCCCAAGCAACACAGCCATGAAAACATTCTCCATTCTTATGCTCGCCATCGCCACCGCGGCTGCTGGCTGGTATGCCAACACCTATTTTACGCATGGCACAGCACCGATGTCGGGCGCGACCAAAGGCGAACGCAAGGTGCTCTTTTATCAAAGCGCCATGCACCCGTGGATCAAGAGTGACAAGCCCGGTCGCTGCACCATCTGCGGCATGGCGCTCACGCCAGTTTATGAAGGCGAGAAGGGACTTGATGCTGGTGGCAACACCAATGTGGTGCCGCTCACGCAAAATCAAATCCAAGTGCTCGCGGTGCAGACCGTGGAGGCTATCAAGCAACCGTTGATCAAGACCTTGCACGTCGCGGGCATGATGGATGACGACGAACGGCGGCATCGCATCATCAGTGCGTATGTCGATGGCCGGGTGGACAAGTTGTTTGCCAATCATCATGGCATCGAGGTCGTCGCCGGTGAACCGCTGGCCTTGATTTACAGCCCGAACTTGTTGCAAGCCGAACGCGAGTATAGGCAGCTCACAGGTGATTTGAAAAAAAACACCGCGTTGCGCTTGCGGCAGATGGGCCTCAAGCCCGAACAAATCGCGGCGCTCGACCAGAAGCCTGATGACGCGCTGACCTCGGAAATCCTCGCGCCACTCACCGGCACCGTCGTGGAGCACGATGTCTATGAAGGCCAGTATGTGACGATGGGGCAGAAGCTCTTCGCCATCGCTGACTTCAGCAACATGTGGTTCCAATTCCGCGCCTACGAGCAGGATTTGCCGTGGATCAAGCTCGGCCAGAGCGTCGATGTCACCACACCTTCCGTGCCCGGCAAGATCTTCACGGGCAAGATCACATTCATTGATCCAAACTTCGATGAAGCGACGCGCTCAACCCAGGTGCGCGTCGAGTTGCCGAACCCACTTGTTGATGGCCGCCGCGAACTGTTGCACCGGCTCTACGCCGATGGCGCAGTGAAGGTGGAGTTGCCGGATACGCTCACCGTCCCGCGCTCCGCTGTGATGCAGACCGGCCCTGAAGCCGTGGTCTATGTGGATCAAAGCGGCGGTGCTTACGCGCGCACCGTCGTGAAGCTCGGGCGACGCGGTGACAAGTTCATCGAAGTGCTTTCCGGAATCAAAGCGGGCGACAAGATCGTGACCAACGGCAATCTCTTGCTTGATGGACAAGCGGAGATGAATCGCTCCTTCTCCCCGCCTGTCATGCCAGCGGCATCTCTTTCTGCGTTGACCGAGCCTCAGCGCCAAGCTCTCAGTGCCTTCGTGAAAGTTGCCGATGCGATGTCAGCCTCTCTCGCAGCGGATGACCTTGCTACTTTCAACAAGGCGAGTGAACAGGCAATGAAGCAAACTGGTGCGCTTGTCGCAGCACTACGCACTCGCACTGACATGGCTGAGAAACTCGCCGTGCTGGAGCGCGCAAGTCACTTCACCCTGAGCACCGACATCAATGCCGCGCGTATCGCCTTCCATCATTTCACGATGGCTGCCATGCCCGTGCTGGAGCCGTTGCGCACCGCCCAGGGCACGCCCGCATTCAAGGTCTGGGAGTGCTCCATGGTGGATCGCATCATCGAAGGCGCTCCCAAGTTTGCCCGTTGGGTGCAGCTTGCCGAACGCGCCGGGCAGAACCCTTTCTTCGGCAGTGACATGCTGGAGTGCGCGAAGGAGATCACGCCATGAGCGCTCGACTACATCGCTTTCAACAACCGTTCGTATTGGCTGTGCGAACCGATCCAAAACCAAATGATCGCGTCATCCCGGACGATGCCGACAGAACGGAAGTCGTCATTCACCCGCGCCGACCAGTAGTTGCCGCGCACGTTGAGCTTCTTGAATTGCAGCCCGGGCACCGATTTGTCAGCCTGCCACATACGCCAGGATTTCTGAGCGTCTTTGCGCGCCCGAGCAGGCAAAGTGGCGAGCATGTCCCGAAAAGCCGCCGTTGTATGCGATCTCACTCCTCGCCGAAGCCCCCAGCAACAGTGCGCCCTGCTTCAAAATCCGTCAGCGCAGTGCCCGCCATTTGGTCGAGCAATGACTGGCTACGGGGGTCTTCAAACAATGCGTCCCAGCGTTCATCGCTATCGAGTTCCTGGATGATAATGGAAGCGACGAAGTCCTGCGCCTTTTCGGGCAGTTTGGTGACGCGTGTGAGTGCTCTTTCTAAAAGTGCGGTCATGCCTAAGCTTTTGTCAGATTGGCGAAGAAAGCAACCCCTCGCTCCGAACCCACCATGATCGAACGCATCATCGAATGGAGCCTCAAGAATCGCTTCCTCGTGGCTTGTGCCGCGCTGCTGCTCATCGCGCTTGGCGTGCGTGCCATTTATCTCACGCCAGTGGATGCGATTCCTGATCTTACGGAGAATCAAGTGCTCGTGTATGGCGAGTGGATGGGGCGCAGTCCGCAGGAAGTGGAGGATCAAGTGACCTTCCCGCTCTCCACAGGCTTGCAGGGACTCGCAGGTGTCAAAGAGGTGCGCGCGACTTCGATGTTTGGCTTCTCGCTCATCACGATCATCTTCGAGGATCGTATCGACACCTACTTCGCGAGGGCGCGAGTGCTGGAACGATTGAACTACCTGCAAAGCTCCATGCCCGAGGGTGTGAAGCCGCAGCTGGGGCCGGATGCGTCAGGCCTCGGCTGGGTGTATCAATACTACTTTGACGTTGATCCCACGAAGGCAAAGGACGGCGGTTATGACCTCGCGCAGTTGCGTTCATTGCAAGACTGGCAGGTGCGCTACCACCTTAACAGCGTGCAGGGCGTGGCCGAAGTTGCGAGCATCGGCGGCTTTGTGAAGCAATATCAAATCGAGCTGTCGTCCACCAAGATGCGCGCCAGCAACGTCACGCTGATGGACGTGATGACAGCGGTGCAGAATGCAAATCTCAACGTCGGTGGCAAGGTCGTTGAAGAGAACGGCGCAGAGTTCGTGCTGCGTGGCATCGGCTTGGTGACGAGCATTGACGACTTGGAACTCGTCACCGTGAAGGCGATGCAAGGCACGCCGATCTTCCTCAAGGACATCGCCACCGTGCAGATCGGCGGCGACTTCCGGCGCGGCGCGCTGGATGTGAACGGGCATGAAGTCGTCGGCGGCACCGTCGTCATGCGCAGCGGTGAAAACGCCAAGGCGGTCATTGAACGCATCAAAGTCAAGATCGCGGAGATTGCGCCAAGTTTGCCAGCGGGCGTAACGATCAAGCCGTTCTATGATCGCAGCGAACTGATTGATCACACCATCGACACGCTGAAGCACGCGCTGATGGAAGAGATGATCCTCGTCACGCTCGCGCACATTATTTTCCTCTGGCACTTCCGCAGCATCCTCATCGTCACGCTGCCGTTGCCGATCTCCATCTTGATCTCGTTCATGCTGATGAAAGAGTTCGGCATCACCAGCAACATCATGTCGCTCACCGGCATTGCCATTGCCATCGGCGTGCTGGTCGATGCGGCCATCGTGGTTACGGAGAATGTGATTCGACATTGTGAAAAGGCCGAGGAAGAAAAAGGCTCGCGACTTGATGCCCAAGAAACGTGGCGCACCACGCTCGCTGCTTGCAAGCAGGTCGGGCGTCCCATCTTCTTCGCGATGGCGATCATCATTCTCGCCTTTGTGCCAGTGTTCGCGCTCACCGGGCAGGAAGGAAAACTGTTTCATCCCTTGGCCTTCACGAAGACTTTCGCGATGATCGGCTCCACGCTGCTTGCGGTCACGCTGGTGCCAGTGTTGTGCTCGCTGCTGGTGCGCGGACCGTTTCATGCGGAGGAGCACAACTACGTCATGAAATTCTTGCTGCGACTCTATGAGCCTGCATTGAACTGGGCGTTGAATCATCGCAAAACGGTCATCAGCGCCGCGATGCTCATCCTCGCGGTCGCCTTGCTCACGGCGTTTGGTTTGCCGCGCGCCACCGTGAAGCAATTGCGCGATGCCAACTGGCCGCGTCTCGCCGATGCCGTGGCGGGTTTCGGCAAGGAATTCATGCCGCCCCTCAATGAAGGCAGTCTGCTCTACATGCCCGTGCTCATGCCGAAGACCGGCCTCAAAGAAATTCAGCGCGTCATGTCGTGGCAGGACAAGGTGATCGCTGAAGCCCCCGAAGTCGCGAGTGTCGCGGGCAAGCTCGGACGTTTTGAAACCGCCACCGATCCCGCGCCGACCGAGATGCTGGAGACGACGATCATGCTCAAGCCCGAATACATCGCTGACGGCAAGTTCAGCGTGAAGCGCAATCCCGTGTGGCGCGAAGGCATGACGGTCGAAAAATTGAAGGCTGAACTAACTGAAAAGATGAAGCAAGTGCCGGGGTATGTGCCTGCGTTCCTGCAACCCATCGAGAACCGCATCCTCATGCTTTACACCGGCATTCGCGCGCAGGTGGGCATCAAAATCTATGGCGACAGTCTCGACAAGATTCAGCGCAAGGCATTCGAGATCGAGAAACTCATCAACAGCATCGAAGGCGCGGCGGGCGTGTCACCCTCGCGCGTGCAGGGCAAACCTTACCTCAACATCCGCGTGGATCGTCAGGCGATGGCTCGCTACGGACTCAGTGCCAAAGACGTGCTTGATACCGTGGAGATCGCCATCGGTGGCAAGAACGTCAGCACCACCATTGAGGGGCGTGAACGCTTCCCCATTCAGATTCGCGTGGAGCGCGGCGAGCGCGATGACATCGAAGCACTCAGCCGCATCCTCATTGCCGCGCGTCCCGGCATGACTGCCACCAGTGCATCCGCCGCAAGTGGCGGCATGGCAGGTGGAGCAAGTGCCTCGTCAAAGCCAAGTATGAGCGCGAGCAACAGCGAAGCGCCCATCGCCTACATCCCGCTAGGCATGGTGGCAAAGCTCACGCGCGAAGTTGGCGCGAATGAAATCGCCAGCGAGAACGGACGCCTGCGTTCCTATGTGCAAGCCAACGTGCAGGACCGCGACCTTGGCGGCTTCGTATTGGAAGTCGAACAGAAGCTCAAAAGCATCAACTGGGAAGGCATGACCTACAAGATGACCGGCGAGTATGAGAACCAGCGCCGCTTCGTGCAGACCATGCAGCTCGTCTTCCCCATAGTGCTGCTCATCATCTTCGTGTTGCTCTACATTGTTTATCACAGCGCGTTGGAGGCCGCGCACGTCATGCTCGCTGTGCCGTTCGCATTGAGCGGCGGCGTGCTGTTGCAAAAACTGCTCGGCTACAACTTCAATGGCGCGGTCTGGGTCGGTTACATCGCCCTCTTTGGCACCGCCGTGCAGACCGGCGTCGTCATGGTCGTCTATCTCGAAGAAACCGTGAAGGCCCGCATGGCACAGCTAGGCGCAGCCTTCGCCTATTCCGATCTCGTGCAAGCGGTGAAGGATGGCGCACGTTTGCGCCTGCGTCCAAAGGTGATGACCGTCGCCACCATCGTCGCCTCGTTGCTGCCCATCATGTGGAGCCATCGCCAAGGTTCCGAAGTGATGAAGCCTCTCGCAACCCCCGTCATCGGCGGCATGATTTCCAGCCTCATCCACATCCTCATCGTCACGCCGGTTATCTTCCTCTGGCTGCGCGGACGCGAGTTCAAGAAAGGCAGACTGCAAGCCTCACTAAGTAACAGCGAAGTTGAATAAAACTTTCGACGCGACATCTAACTTGTCCCAACCTCAGTAAAAAATACCACATACCATGAAAACCAAATTGTTGTCCGCCATCCTTGGCCTCACTCTCTGCCTAAACGCCTGCGCCCGAGACGCCAAAGCCTACCCGCTGCAAACCTGCGTAGTCTCCGGAGAAAAACTCGGCGAGATGGGCACACCGGTTAAAGTCATCAGCGACGGCACCGAAGTGCAGCTTTGCTGCAAGAGCTGCATCAAGGACTTCGACAAAGAACCCGCCAAGTTCGTCAAGATGGTGAAAGACGCCGCGGCGAAGAAGTAAGTTCTTTATTCGCTCCAGAACCACCTCGCGGAATTGGTGCGGTGGTTTCACCCCTCCTTGACATCCCTGCATTAGCTAATAGCCTCCGTGCCGTGAATCGTTTTCTCGCCGCCGCACTGCTCTGCATCATGCAGTTGTGCTATGCCCATTGCTTCGCGGAGCAAATGGGGCTTGTGCATAAGGACGCCGCGCGGTGCTGTGAGAAACAGACTTCATCTTCGGGATCACACAACACGCCCTGCAAGATTTGTGAGGTGATCCAAACGGGTGGAATGGACGTGCAAAAAGTCTCCTTCGCAGTGTCCGTGCAATGGATGCGAGTCGATGCCTTCGCGTTGGAATCCATCGTGGTTCCTGCCCATTTTTCTGCTTGCGAGTTGGTTCAACCAACGCCGAGTGACGGCGTGCCACGGGCTTCCCAGACATGGGAAGACTGGCGTTGCAAGGCCCTGCCAGTGCGCGGGCCTACTCTGATTCTGGCGTGAGGCTGGCGCGGTAACGCGCCCACGTTTTGCCTCACCTAATTCCGCTCTGTTCGCAGTCATGCGAGCTTGTTGCGGTGCCGTGGTTTCATGCTGCCGTTGATGCAGCAATAAGGCTTGGCATGATCCGCTCCTCTCTGTTCCATCATCACTCAATCATTTTTCTATGCGCCTCCATCTAACACACCTGCTCTGGATCATTCCAGCAACGGCTTTCGCTGTTGATCCGCCACCACTTTCGCTGAGCCATGCCTTGGCGATTGCGCTTGAGAAAAGCCCAAAGCTGGCTTCGGCCAACTGGGATATTCGCGTAGCCGAGGCGGGACAGATTCAAGCCAGACTCCGGCCCAATCCGCAGGCTGGATTGCGGGTGGAAAACTTTCTCGGCAGCGGTCCGGTGAGCGGATTTCAAGCCAGCGAGACCACGCTGGAACTCACCCAGTTAATTGAGCTGGGAGGCAAACGCGCGGCCCGCATTAAAGAGGCTTCCGCAAAGCGCGAGGTCGCACGGCTGGAATATGAAGATCATCGCCTTGAAGTCGTGCAAGAAGTCGCGGAAACTTTTATCGAAGCCTTAACCGCACAACGCCGGGTGCAGCTCGCGGAGGACTACTCGAAACTGGCTGATGAGATGGAACCGGCGATCAAGCGCCGCGTCGAGGTGGGGCAGGCCTCCGCGCTTGAGCAGGCCCGTGGTGCCGTTGCCATTTCATCCGCGCGCGTCGCCCTTGAGCAGGCGAATCATGAACTGGACGCGGGGCGCAGGAAGCTGGCGTCATTGTGGGGAGATCGTGAACCGAAATTTGGTCGGCTTACAGGCGATCTCGACCGGATTCCAGAGTTACCAAAACTCACCACCCTGACCGACAAGCTCGACAGCCATCCTAAACTCGCGCAAATTTCAGCGGAACGTGTGGCCCGCGAGGCGGCCGTCGCCAAGGAAAAATCGGCGGCGATCCCCGATGTCACCGCCTCCATCGGCCCACGCTGGTTACAGAACGACCGCAACGCTGCGCTCGTCGCTGGCATTTCCATCCCACTGCCATTCAGGAACAAAAACCAGGGTGCCATCGCGGCTGCGCAGGCTCTGGTGCGTAAGTCTGATTCAGAACGCCAGGCAGCGCTCAATGACCTCATCGGAAAACTCGGACAAGCGTGGGAGAAACTTGCCAGGGCGCATCACACGCTGGCCATCCTCACACGCGACGTGATACCCCAGGCGAAGCTGGCGATTGAGGCGGCCAACGCGGGTTACGCCAGCGGAAAATTCAGTCAGCTCGAAGTCCTCGATGCCCGCAGAGCCTATGGGGAAACCAACAATCTTTATCTCCAATCACTAACCGAATTGCACAAAGCCCAAACAGAAATCGAAGCTCTCACCGGAGCCAACTTCAACCAGACCAAGCCATGATCCGACAAGTCCTGCTCATCATCATCGTTGTATCCCTCGCAGCATTCGGGGGATGGAAAATTCTGCATACCAAACCGCCCGCGCCGAAAGGCGAAGCGGCGGAAGAAAAAAAGAAGGGAAAAGAAGGCGAGGAGCATGAAGCGCCCAAGGTGAAGCTCACGCCCGCAGCGCGGAAGAACGCGGCCTTGAAAATCGAGGAAGCCGGGCCGGCGAAAGTGAAAACCCTGCTGCCGCTCTACGGCAAGCTGGTCGCGAATGAGGAGTCGCTCGCGCATGTTCAGCCACGTTTCCCCGGCGTCACAAAAGATGTCCGCAAGCGGCTCGGTGACCGGGTTGAAAAGGGCGAGGTGCTCGCCGTCGTGGAGAGCAACGAATCCCTGCGAACCTATGACATCAAAAGCGAAATCGCTGGCACGGTCATCAGCCGGAAAATTTCGCTGGGGGCTTTCGTCAAAAATGAAGACACCATCTTCACGATTGCCGATCTTAGCACGGTGTGGGTGGATCTGAGCGTTTTTCGGCAGGACTTCGAGCGGCTGCAAATAGGGCAGGAGGTTGTGATTCATCCGGGCAGCGAGACGGAAGTCACCGAAGGCAAGATCGCCTACATCTCGCCGTTCGGCACCGAGGGAACGCAGACAATGCTTGCGCGCTGCGTCCTGCCCAATCCGAAAGGCCGTCTGCGTCCCGGGCTTTTCGTCACCGCCGAAGTCGCGACGGGCGAGACCGACGCCCCGGTGACAGTGAAGCTCTCGGCGCTTCAGACGTGGAAGGACAAGCCGGTCGTCTTCGTCGAGGACGGCGACGCCTTCGCCGCACGCGAAGTGGAACTCGGGGCGCGCGACAGCGAGAGCGTGGAAATCCTCAGCGGCCTGCTGCCGGGCGACAAATACGTTTCCGAGAACAGCTTCATTCTGAAGGCCGAGCTTGGGAAGGGCGAAGCCGCCGACAACGACTAACCGGAACGCCGCCATGCTCAACAAACTCCTCGATTTTTCCATCAAGCACCGGTTCCTCGTCGTGCTCGCCGCGCTCTCCGTGGCCGGCCTCGGCGTGTGGAATTTCAACCGTCTGCCGATTGATGCCGTGCCGGACATCACGAACGTGCAGGTGCAAATCAACACCGCCGCCGCGGGCTACTCGCCGCTCGAAGCCGAGCAGCGCATCACCTTCCCGATCGAGACGGCGATGGCCGGCATCCCGAGTCTCGACTACACGCGCTCGCTCTCG
>JAYVQB010000501.1:0-3765 GCA_043757085.1 Verrucomicrobiota bacterium | reverse complement strand
ATAACAGGCCGCTGCGATTCCCGGAGTTCATGGCGAAGATGAAGCAGATGATCTATGTGAGCGCCACGCCGGCGCGCTTTGAGATTGAAAACAGCGTCGTGGGTAACACGGGTTACATCCCGCATAAGCGCGAGCGTGAGCCGGGGGACAACACACCGCTGACCGTGCTCACGCCGCGCATTTCCGGCGGTGCGCAGAGCATTGAGTCCTTTGATGTCGTCACGAAAGGCAGGAATCTCATTGTTGAACAAATCATCCGACCCACAGGGTTGCTGGATCCCATTGTCACGTTGAAGCCACTCAAGGGCCAGATAGATGAAACAATGGAACTGTGCCGTCAGCGGGTTGAGAAGGGCGAGCGCATTCTCGTCACGACGCTCACCAAGCGCACAGCAGAAGACCTCACCGATTATTTGCGCAACCTCAACTTCCGCGTCCGCTACTTGCACAGCGAAATCGACGCCATCGAGCGCGTGGAGATTCTTCGCGCGCTGCGTGCTGGTGATTTTGACATTCTCGTCGGTATTAATCTCCTGCGTGAAGGACTTGATCTGCCGGAGGTCAGCCTCGTTTGCATTCTTGATGCGGACAAAGAAGGATTCCTCCGCAGCGAGACCTCGTTGCTGCAAACCGCCGGTCGCGCCGCGCGACACATTAATGGAGAAGTCGTGCTCTTTGCGGACATCATCACTGGCAGCATCCAAGCTTTGCTCAACATCAGTGCGTATCGCCGCGAACGGCAGCAGGAGCACAACATCAAACACAACATCACTCCGCAGACCGTGAAGCGCGCTGTGCAAGAAAGCTTGCACACGATCTATGCCGCGCGGGAAGTCGAAGAAAGCGTTGTGCGCGATGAGTCCGGCGGCTATGCCGTCAATGAGGTGTTGCACGAACTCCAGGCCGAGATGGCCGATGCTGCCAGCCGCCTGGAATATGAGCGCGCCGCCTTGTTGCGGGATCAGATTCGTGAATTGAAACGGCAGATGGGCATGACCAAGGAAGGGTATGCACCAGAAAAAAATCTGGGGCGGAAACCCAAAGGCAAGCGCTCCAAGTAGTGAGTGTCGTGCTTTCTTCGATGAAGATTCCTTGAAATCTTTTTCACCATGAAATATCAGATATGGTGCGCTCGCTGGGCAATGAAAAGGAATAACGGCACATTTTTTGCCCATAAATAATCCCTCACCAAGGCATTTTGTGCTCTTGACACGTTGGAGAGCGCAGCATTAGCATCTCCACATGGCCAAGAAATCCACCAAAACCACAACCAAACGGAAACCCAACGCCGCATTGATGAAACCCGTCCAGCCGGATGCAGCCCTCGCAGTAGTCGTAGGCTCCAAACCGCTGGCCCGCGGGCCTCTCACCAAGAAGCTCTGGGAATACATCAAGAAAAACGGACTGCAGGACGCCAAGAAGCGGACCATGATCAACGCGGACGACGCGTTGAAGGTCATCTTCGGCGGCAAAAAGCAAGTCTCCATGTTTGAGATGACCAAGCTCGTCTCTGGGCACATCCTCAAATAAGAAGAACCCCGCGTTCTTCATTTGTCTGGCCGACCCTTCACGGGGTCGGCCATTCTTTTTGGCTGAGTAACCTCGAGGGCTTGAATCCGACTGCATCATTCAGGCGTAGAATCAGACGCCAACGTTTCCCACCAATAAACCGCCGCCTTCCATTTCATGTCCCGCCCGCGCATCGCCATTATCGGCACCGGCATTGCCGGACTCGGTTGCGCGCATCTGCTGCATGAACGTTTTAACCTCACACTCTTTGAGCAAAACGATTACGCGGGTGGCCACACCAACACGGTAACGGTGAATGACCTGAGCAAAGAAGTCGCAGTGGACACTGGCTTCATGGTCTTCAATCACGCGACGTATCCACTGCTGACAAGGCTGTTCCGTGAGCTAGATGTGGAGACTCGGCCCACTGCCATGTCCTTCAGCGTGCGACATGACTCCAGCGGGATCGAATATAATGGCCGCGATCTTGGAACCGTCTTCGGACAGCGCAGGAATTTGTTTAGCCCGCGATTCTGGCAGTTCATTCTCAAGATCAATCGCTTCAATCAGGAAACTGCCGCCGCGCTCGATGATCCGCAGTTTGCCAGCATGACGCTGGGCGAATACGCGAAGTTTCGCGGCTACGGGAAAGACTTCCTCGATCTCTACATCGTTCCCATGGGATCGGCTGTGTGGTCCACTCCGCCGGAGATGATGCTGGACTTTCCTGCGCAGACACTGATGCGCTTCTGGCATAATCACGGTTTCCTTGGCATGAAGGCCCGCCATCAATGGTGGACGGTCGTCAATGGTTCGCGCGCTTATGTCAAAAAACTCATAGTGCCATTTAGTGATCGCATCCGGCTTGATGCGCCAGTTGAGCGAGTGGAGCGCAGGGACGGTCGTGTCATCTTATTTTCGCGCGGCGCAGGATCTGAAGTTTATGACAAAGTCATCTTTGCTAGTCATGCCGACCAGTCGCTGAAGATGCTCGGTGATGCGACGGAACTGGAGCGGGAGTTGCTCTCGCCTTTCAAATATCAGGCCAACAAAACCACATTGCACACGGATGACTGTTTCATGCCGCGAACAAAGCGCTGCTGGGCCTCGTGGAATTATCGCCTCGCCACCCGCACCGATGGCGGCATCCAGCCTAGCACTCATTACTGGATGAATAATCTTCAAGGCATCGCTGGCGACGTGAATTACTTTGTGA
This sequence comes from Verrucomicrobiota bacterium, assembly GCA_043757085.1. Classification (GTDB taxonomy): domain Bacteria; phylum Verrucomicrobiota; class Verrucomicrobiia; order Verrucomicrobiales; family Verrucomicrobiaceae; genus VFKE01. Next base: position 1,040 of record JAYVQB010000501.1, on the reverse strand, counting down.
GCCTGAACGCCGATGAAGAAATCGCGCCGGATAAAGTCCTGAAGCGTATCAATTACGAACATCCCATGTTTGACCTGCCCGCCATCGCCGCGCAGAAGCGGCTGCCGGAACTCAACCGGATCAGCCCAGATCAGACGACGTATTTCTGCGGCAGCTATTTCAGATACGGCTTCCATGAGGACGCCTTTGGTTCGGCAGTTTCGCTGTGCCGTGATTTGATCGGAAAGGAGCCTTGGTGATGAGCGACGTCTCCGCCATTTACGACTGCACTGTGATGCATCATCGCCTCACTCCAGTGGAGCATCGGTTTCAATATCGCGTGTTCTATCTCTGGCTTGATCTGGATGCCATTGATGGGCTTGCGAAAGGACTCTGGTGCTTCAGCCGGAATCGTTTCAATCTTTTTTCCTTTCATGACCGCGATCATCTGCACCTGGGCGAGAGCACCACGAAGGCTAATGTCCTTCGCTGGCTTCAAGAGCAGGGCTGCGACACTGCGCCCGTGGCCCGCATCATGCTACTTACTTTCCCTCGCGTGTTCGGTTACATCTTTAATCCCGTCAGTTTCTACTATTGCTTTGATGCCCAAGGCGAGCCGGTTTGCGCAGTGGCCCAAGTGACCAATACCTATCATGAGCAGAAGATGTTTCTCCTGAGAGATCGTGATGACAGGGGCCGTTTCCGGCTCCTGACAGAAAAGCATTTTTATGTGTCGCCTTTTGTCCCGCTGGATTTCAGTTTCGATTTCAAGTTAGAGATGCCTTCGGACAAACTGGACATTCACATTGATGATCGCAGCCGGGAGGAACGCACATTGTTGACTGCACTGGCGGGAAAGCGGCGTGAACTCACGGCATCGAGTCTCTTCGGGTGCGCCATCAAGTATCCCTTGTTGACCTTGCGAGTCATTTTTCTCATTCACTGGAACGCCCTTTGCCTCTGGCGAAAGCGTATCCCTTGGCACCGCAAAGCGGCCAACGCTGACTTGCAGAAGGACGTGATGCGTCCGCACCATTCAATCGCCCCCACCAAGCCATGAA
>JAYVQB010000500.1:0-3779 GCA_043757085.1 Verrucomicrobiota bacterium | reverse complement strand
CATGATTTTTTCGCGACTCTTTGGTGCCAGCGAAGACAATGAAGTCTGGACCCGCAAACTCAACACCATCATTCTCCCGGAATTCAACGCGCAGGGAGCATCAGTCAAAGAGGCGGTGGAGCTTTTGAGGAGCAAGAGCGAGGCGTTTGACCCTGATATGAGTGATCCGTTTTTGAAGGGCATCGACTTTATCATTAAGCCGCCAGCGGATGCCTCTGCTGCAAAAATTACCCTTACCCTCCGCAATGTTCCCGTCATTAAAGCCCTGAAATCCATCACGGATCAGGCGAATCTGCGTTTCGACGTGGCCAAGCATGGCGTTGTGATCGCGCTGAAGCAGACTCCCATGATTTCACAACCGGCAGTCAAAACAGAGCCTATTGAGAATCCGCCGGCATCAATCAATGACTGTTATCAATATGTGGCCACCATCAAGGGCGATAAATCCACCGGTTCTGGATTTATTGCTGTATTTCAAAACACCCCGGTTCTGTTCACCAGCACAGGTTTCCTGGGCGGCAATCAGACGTTTGCAGCGACGTTGCAGGATGGCAAAAGCGTTGTGCTCAAAGGACTTACGGTTGCCGACAAATGCGATGTAACATTCATGCAACAGTCAACGGTGAACCATGGCATTCAGATCATGAATGGCATTGGCAAAAATGTTGATGTTGGAGATGCCATTGTAATCATGAGGCTCAAACCGGATACCCGGGAAGTTGAGGAAATCTCTGGGACTGTTAGCGGCATTGAGGCTGATCGTGTGGAGGTTGATGCCAATTTGGACACAGGCAGCAATGGCAGCCCGGTTATTCATCGCAGGTCAGGCAAGGTCATCGGCATGGTCACATCCAACACCGTGTATAAAATTGAAGGGGAAGGCGGAGACATGGTTTTCAAGCGCGATGAACGGCATTATGCCTGCAGGCTGGATAACATTCTTGGTTTGGCCAATGTCACATGGAAGCCATTTCAAGCGGAATCCGTCATCATGAACAATATCAAGGCTAGAACTCAAGATGTTTGGAATCTGGCGGTGGATATTTCAAAAAATGGACAAATTGTTGATTGGGATACCCATACACAACGCGACAATTATATCCGGACGTCAGTTTCAGGCTGGCAAAAGGCCATCGGCAACAAATCTCGGACTGCAAATTCGGACGTCTGGATTCGTTCGGAAAAGGAACGCTTGGTCAACGGCATTCTCTCGTCCGTGACAATTGATCTATCCTTTATTAAGCCCGAATCACTGATGGCGTTTCACCGGAAGGAGTTCGCGGAACAACTTGAATGCCGCCAATCGCTAAAACGCTATTTTGACTTTGTCCGGCAACAATTGCCTGAAGATCCGGCATCATTTATTAGATGAGTCATAGGCCGATGACGTGTGCGCTCGGGGAACAACTTCGCCCGAATGCGCCCGGCGAGAAGACGGCAGGGGAGGATTCAACGAACAGTGACCTGCCCGTTCATCAGCATCGGCAGCAGCCAGTCGCGCAGGGCGGTGAGTTCTCCAAGTGATAAAGGAGTCCTGCGATGGTAGAGTGGCGGCGGCACTTGAGGCATAGGAAATTTATTTTTAAACTTGTTAGCCGATTGATTTCCTGCATATATAAAACACGACACTAAAAACTCCGGTGCCTTAAAAGGCCCTAGAGCTGAGGCGTCCCAAAAAACACCGGGTTCTAATACAGCAGGCAGTGATTCATTTCGCTTCTTCGCTCTTTGGCACTTTAGGTGTTTTTTTGTGCCCGTATTTCAGCCAGTCCTATATTCGGACGGCTTTGCAAAAGTAGGTTGTGAGGACTTGCTGGTTTTCATGACCAGATTTATTCAGGGCTGCATCCCCCATTGCTCCCAATGGGCCAGCCATGTATCGAAGCGCGGGCATTTGGCCCTTGCTGCACCCAGGCCAGCTTCCGCGAGCACGAAATAGGCATTGGATGCTTTCAGATCCTCATACCCCGCCACAGCGACAGCGAGTCGCGCAGCAGGGTGCGTGCTTGGGCCATGATTGATGTCTTCGGCATTGGTGAATGCAGCAATGTCTGTCCGCAATTGCTGGATGCCTGGTTTGTGGCGATGAAAAACACGCTCCAGGGCATCCATGTTTGCCAGTAGAAGTGCCTCCAATTCATGCCTCTGTAAATAGGCCTTGAACCTCGGTTCGGCGAACACGTCTTCGATAGCACGCTCGACGGTTTCAATGTCAGTAACTGCCGTGACAGGAGAGGTGAATCCAGCCAGTGCCAGCACCTTGGTCGGCATGGCATACGTGTCTAGCAGCGTGGTGAAGCGCGCAGTTGGATCGGCATCCGAGGCAAACTCTTGCATTAAGTCGAACTTGATTGCATCCCAGTTCACAAACCCGCCCCGCTGGCCAGATGGATCAAACGACGTGGCCGCGAGGATGGGCCGCTCTACTTTGATGCCATAGAGGCTCAGGTGGGGCGTAGCACGCGCTCGACCACCATCTCCTCTGTCTGGCCTTCACAATAAATGACGAGCCGTTTCATCAGGGACGCCCTCCGATGATGTTCTTACCCCAGATCTGGCTCAGCGTGTAGCGCTCCAGCCATCGCTTCAGTTCTTCTTCGGAGTGTGGGGTGAAGGTGCTTTCTCCGTTCTCATTCTCCACCACGATCACGTCATCCGCTGAGAAATGGTCAATAAAGCTGGCGGACTGGGTGGAAAGAAGCACCTGGCAGGAGCGCGACACGCTCTTGATCAACCCCGCGATCACCTGCTCTGCGGCGGGGTGCAGGCCTAGTTCAGGTTCATCCAAAATGATGACGTCTGGAAGGCGATCCGGTGGCAGCAGCAAGAGAGTGACCAGCGCCATGATGCGCAATGAGCCATCCGATAACTGGCCTGGCCCAAAGAGATAATCGCCACGCTTTGCCATCCGCCAGCGTAGCAACACGCCTTTGCGCCCCTCTACTTCCAGCACGAAATCTTCAAACCAGGGTAGGACCGCCTTGAGCGTGCGAACGATCCCGGCGTAGTCCTCTGGGGACTCGTTTCTCAGATCCAGCAGGACAGCGGAAAGATTCCCCCCATCGGCATACAGATAGCGTCCTTGATCAGCCGATGAATAGTCCCTCAGGTGAGAAGTTAGACTCGTGTCGTGAAACTGGTAAACCCGGCAGCGTTGCAGGAATCCTCTAGCAAACCGGGCCGTGGGTTCGTTCTCCGCCCACAGCTCACACAGACCGCTATTGTCACTCGGGTGCTGGATCAGAGGCACTGGCTGGCTGGGACGGGGCTCGCCACGTCGCTGCAACTGCACTTCCTCTTTGGTAAATGTCAGCCGGTCGTTGGCAGTGTCCGCTAGCGTGAAGCGGTAGAAATTGGTTCCAGCGTTAGTCTCGAAGGCGAGTTCTGCACGCACCACACCGGTGACTTTGGGGCCGAAATGAAGAATCGCGGATGCGGGGCCACGTTCCAACAAGTAAGGCTCCTGAAAACCACGCTTCAGGGCGTAGTTCAACATGCGAAAGAAGTCGATCAGGTTCGATTTTCCTGCACCATTCGCACCGATCAGCACATTTAAGGCGCGCAGCGGGATGTCCGCGTTCTTGATGGAGCGAAAGCCTTCGATGTGAAGCTTGGTGAGCTGATTCATTGAGGGAGAATACACGGGCATGGACATCGCTCAAGTCAACTTCAGTGAGGGAGCGCCACCGCAGTGGCCGCCCCGACTATATCTGCCACCGCTCTTGAGTTTATAGCTCACATTCCAAAGGGTAGTTTTCATCGTGTGTAGCTCACCGCAC
>JAYVQB010000499.1:0-3785 GCA_043757085.1 Verrucomicrobiota bacterium | reverse complement strand
GGTTCATTACTGAAAGCAATATACTTTTATGCACTTATTTCCACTGTATTGCGCTACGGATATAAATGCGAACAACCACAGACCAGAAATGACATGCGTGCACGACAACATCTGAGGCGATTATTGATATTGGCATCCATGTTAATTGTGGTCCCTGTGGCCATGTGTCGCGAGGCCGAGACTCTGGTAGCGGTCATCGATAGCGGCGGCGCGCCGGAGTTGTGTAGCCTGCTCGAAAGCCGACTGACTAAAGACCAGAACTGGAAGGTTTACACTCGTGATCCAGCCTTGGTTGCAGAGAAGCAATTGGAAGCGCTCGCGCGGCAAAGCGACTGGGGTGCGTTAAGAAAACTTACTCGCGTGGACGTGCTGGTGCTGACCGGCAAAAATGAAGAGGGCAAGATTTGGGCGCGAGTCATTGCCATCGCCGGTGCCTCCGTCATCACCGAAACCTGGTTCAACCACGACCCTGCGCAGCTTGATGTGCAGGTTGGCTACTTGAAGTCGCTTCTCGATAGAGACCGTCTCAAGCTCGGCTCAGCCGAGGGCAAGATCGTTAAATTGTCGGTGGGATCAGTGGCTGCAAGCACACCAGAATACTATCTGCAGGTGCTCGAACAACCGCTCAAAAACCGTTTACTGCACCGGCTGGCCAATAATTCCCAAGTGATCCTTAACGAGCGGCGGAATCTGGACAACGTGGTTTGGGAGAGATCGCTGGATGCGCCGATGACGATTGCGCCGCCCACCGGACAAACCGCGCTCTCCTGCGACATCCAACGCAAAGATCTGGAGCTGACAGCAAGGGCGACCTTGTTATTCCCAGAGGGACGTTCTTTGGAACGTGTCTTCTCATTGTCCTTGGACCCACTGCAGAAAAATTTTCTCCTAGGAAAAGATCCTTATGCACCCAGGCCAGTTGTCACCCCTGCCGACGAGTCGGGCCTGGACTCCCTGTCCAAAGCAATCAGTGAATGGGTGATCCAAGCAACGCTAGGAGACAAGGGCAGCTCCGTGATATTCTCGGCTGAGGCTGAGGCCGAATACTACGCGAGGCAGGCAAAGTTTCTGGTCGCGTGTGGCATGAGCTCGCAAGGAGCCGCTGCAGCCGACGCGGCATGGGCATTGGGGATTCGGACCCCCGAATTGCTCCGACAGCAAATCATGGCGCATGCCATGCTCTCCTTTCCAAATTGGGATGCACTTGAAGACTGGGATTTCGCGAGGCCAGCTCAATCGGGGCAGTCTGGTCCCTCGTATCATGTGCTCTCTTTGAAGAAAGAGCCGTGGCGAATTACCGCAGCCATTCGGACGGTGGAACTGCTGAGAACGTATCTGTCCCTCTACAAGGATCATACACCCAAAGGCTTTGACGATGATCCCCGAATCTTAGGCACGCGCAGTCTGTATAATGCGTTGTGTGTGCTCATGTCTGCTTCAGAGCTGGAACTCAGCAAGAACAGCACCTACGCCACCCAGATATCCCTGCTTCGCTCGCTCATCGCAGACTCTGCCGAGGAGCTACTGCGAATGCCATGCACGTTCAATTCCGCGCCCCTTTACTTTTTAATCGCGCCCTTTATTCCCGCATGGGCTGAGCCACTTAACAAGAGAATGGAAATCTGGGACCTCTATCTCGAAAGTCCACAATCCGTTTCCCCTCATAGCTGGATGCGATGGGCCGGCGCCGAGGGTTTTACTTTTGGGCCTAGTTGGTGGGAGCGAGGACTTGGAATAATTCAAAATCCTGATGGGGAAGTTAAGATCGTAGAAGAGAAGGGAAATCCCGTGGGTATGGTATTTCCATGGGAGCCAGAGGCACTCAAAAGACGCAAACAATTGCTCGATACCTTTGTGGCAATGATCCGGAGTCCGGACGCGAAAACACAGGATAAAGGATGGGCGCTTTGGTTATTATGGTGGCGAAACGAGGGCCATGTCCGGGAGGATCATGACGTGACGTGCGTGTCGCGCTTCGATCATGATTTCCCTGGTTTTAATTACGTGGAAGAAGCCCATGCCGCCTGGGATGCTCCGAAGGAAGTGGATTTCTCTGCCTGGATTGAAGCCAAGCAAGCAGCGTATGCCAAGGAATTGGCACCACGCTTGGCTAAGGTATTTCCAACCAAGGACAGACTTTTTGGCGGGATGCCGGTCATACCGAATGCGGACATCCGCTTCTATCAATGGTATTTGCGCGAGACCGTTCTTTACGACTCGATCAAAGACCTAAGAGACGAATCTGACACGAGGCGGGACGACGGCCCCAAGGCACTCTATTTGCCGCCCAAGTCAACCATCACCCTGCAACCGGTAAGCGTGGAGATGAAAAAGCCGAAGATATCTGATCAGGACTTCACTTACATCGTTGACGGAGACACGATCTACGCCCAAAGCCCACGAAAAACAGGGAAATTATTTCGCTTGGATCCAGTGGGTAATAAGCTCCACGCATTGGACATTCCCGAGAAAGTGCATGCGGTCGTTGCTGACCCGGGGGGAGCGAAGGCGAATCTTAGCTTTGGCCCGAGGACCTCATGGATCACCGGCAGCGTGCGGTTTGCTTATAGGCTCGGTCATGGCGATTGGCAGATATCGGATAGTCCCAGCGGATCCCCCGTCCCGCTCAATGACAGACTCTATTTCCTTGCCTCGGACGGCGATGGTCGCATTGACCTGTCTGTCAATTCGCGCCGCAGTGGTGCGCTTTACGAATTCAATCCTCAAACCAAGGAAACTACTTGCCTCTTTTCGACACGCCGTTTCCCGCCGCTGACGATTCTCGACGCACACGAACCCGTCATCCCGGTTGCAGTGTATTCGAGCTCGCAGGGCGTCCTGCACGTGATGACTGCGGAGGAGCAAAATTCGCTTTGGTGCATCTATAGGCGCAAAAGTAATGGAGACTTCGAAAAAATTCATACCGTTGCCTGCCCCCACCTATTCCATGGAGCTGTCACTTCCTGCGGCGGGCAGACCTTTCTCCATTTCATGCCCCGGGGTAGTAATGCTCCTTACTGCTACTGGAGTTCATGGGCGTTGCTCGATGGGGATTCGCCCATCGGCCTCCAACCCCTTTGGCAAGATCCACGCCTTGAAAAAGACTCTATGCCGTTTCCCAAACCGATTCCTCCCGGGAAGGAAAACGGCCCCTATGTGAAACATGGAAACCTCAGCTATCGGATAGTGGCTGGGGGGAGTTATCCGCCCAATTACTTGAAGAAGTATAAAATTTGCCGCTATCAGATTGAGATCCTCGATTCTAAAAGCGGCCAATATTATAGCGTTCCCCTCGCGTTCTCGGCACTCCCTGAGGAAGGCGAATCGGGGTTCGATGGTGAGCTAGCCGCCACCGCCCAAGGGCTCTGGATCGGCTTCGGTAATGCATATGCTTTAGTTCCCTATCAAGACATGGATGTCTCCCCCATAGCCCCCCGTCACTAACTAATGGCTCTTAGCAAAAGCTTCCCTCTTGGTGTCACTCTCGAACACCGCCCAACAGCGCTGCTCTGGCGATGACCCAGTTGACCATGATTGTCCGCACTTTTGGGGAAGTGCAGGGCGATGGCGTTAATTGAAATCAGAGAGCGACGATCTGAGGAAGCACGCGTTCGATCAAAATGAGGGCTGCATTTTGCAGGGCTGTCTTTCCGGCGACTGATTCAGCAATGTCCACGCCAACGCTGGTTTCACGGTCAATGACGAGAACTTTGCCATCGGAACGACGGATGGCTTTGATCTCGACCCGTGCACGGGCGGATAGTAGCTGGCCGTGACGGGAACCC
>JAYVQB010000498.1:0-3789 GCA_043757085.1 Verrucomicrobiota bacterium | reverse complement strand
GCCTCGATGGGCATTGGCCTGTGCCCGGAGGAAATTTGCAGAATGTTGCTTACATTCTTATGAATCAAACTTCTATACCCGCTGTTTCTATTCTCAAGCGCACCACCTCGCGCTGCCCCGTCTGCCATGCGCCTTGTCCGGCGAGCGTGGTGAAGCGTGAGGGCAAGGTCTTTCTCGAACGCGAGTGCGCCGCTCATGGGGAGTTCAGCGCCTGTATCGCGAGCGACTCACGATTTTACTGGCTCGCGCTCGGCGATGAAAAAAATCGTGATGGTTCCTGTTGTTCCGGCGGTTCGTGTTGCTCGGCTAATGGAGACTCGGCTGGCACTCTCGGAAAAAATGCAGCGGGTCGCGGTGACAATCCCATTGAGACGCTTTCCACCTGTCTCGCCCTGATCGAGATTGTAAACTCTTGCAACCTTGCATGTCCGACTTGCTATGCCGACTCCCCTGTCGGTGTCGGCCCGAAGGTAGATGCGGTGCCGCTCGATGAAATCAAGGCCCGCGTGCAAGGCGTGATTGATCGCAAGGGCGGTATCGAAATTCTCCAACTCAGCGGTGGCGAGCCGACGCTGCATCCACAGCTGTTCGAGTTGTGCGCTTGGCTCAAGCAGCATCCCCAAATTGATTTTGTGCTACTGAACACCAACGGCGTGTTGCTCGCGAAAGACCCGCAGTTTGCCCGGCAAATCATGGATGCGTTTCAAGGCGATGGTATCCAGCTATATCTGCAATTCGATGGCACACAGCTCGCAGGTCAGAAAGAGCTTCGCGGCACTGACCTCCGTGAGATGAAGCTCAGTGCGATTGAGAACTGTGCTGCGGCAAAGCTCCCTATCACACTCGCGATGACGGTGACCCACGACAACATTGCCAGCCTCGGCGAGGCAGTGCGTTTTGGTCTCGGTCATGAGATTATCCAGGGCATTACTTTGCAACCGGTCTTTGGGAGCGGGCGCAAGCTCCCAGCTTTGCCCTTCACGAATGTGAGAAGACAGAATCATCTGAGGCTCAACACCGCCGATATTCTCATTTCCCTCGTGGAGCAATCGCGCGGCCAGCTTCGTTTTGAAGACTTCACGCCGCTGCCCTGTGGCGATCCGAACTGCGCGACCATCGGCTATCTCATCCGTCGCGGCAGCAAGGTGTGGCCGGTCAGTGACTTCCTAGATTTCACGAAGCTTCAAGGCTTCTTGCACGACAAGATTCACTACACATTGGCCGACCTCGCGCGTTGCGGTTGCGACAATACAGAACTGGGCGACTTGCTCAGGAAGCTCGAAGCCACGGAGAGCAATGCTTTTCGCATCATGGTGAAGCCTTTCATGGATGCCTGGACTTGGGATGAAGATCGCATCGACCGCTGCTGCACGCATGTCATCCGGCCTGACGGTCAGCTTGATTCATTCTGCCGGTATTACTCGGGATTTCCAGACGCTTGAATTTTATTCCAATGCTTGCTGTCCTGCACTGGCTTGATGCACCACTGACCGCGCCCTATCGCTGGACGATGCTCGGGGCTATTGCGCTCAGTGCCACATATTGGTTCGTGAAAGCGAGACGCGATCCTGCATTGCTGCCTGTATTTATCGGTGCACTGGGCGGTGCCTTTGCCGGAGCGAAGCTGGCCTATCTTTTTGCGGAAGGCTGGCGCGACTGGCCGATGGAAGATCGCTGGCTGCGGCTGGCGGCGGGCAAAAGCATCATCGGCGGGCTGCTCGGTGGCTATGGCGGTGTAGAGTTGATGAAATGGATCACGGGTTACAATAAATCCACGGGTGACCGCTTCGCCTTGATCCTGCCAGTTGGCGTTGCCTTGGGCCGCGTGGGTTGTTGTCTGCAAGGCTGTTGTTTGGGCAAGCCGACTACGCTTTCGTATCTTTCAGTGTGCGATGAGCAGGGCATCCCGCGCTGGCCTGCATCACAGATGGAACTTGGATTTCAATTGATGCTCCTGGTGGCGATGTGGCTGTTGCGCCATGACGCACGCTTCAAGAACCGGCTGATCTTTTTGTATTTCATCAGCTATGGCGTGTTTCGCTTTCTTCACGAATTTATGCGCGCCGAACCAGTGATGTTTTTCAATTTCACCGGCTACCACATTCTGGCGCTGGTCACGGCCTTGATTGGCTGGGTGATGTTCGTGCGTCGTGGAAACATACTAGCTTTGCATTAGAAGTGTTGTGGGCTGCCAGCCCTCTGGAAATGTGGGCTGGCAGCCCACAACACGAGAGGCGTCCCGCGCGAGTCTGCCCGCTTGACCCGCAACGGCTCCGGTGTTCTGTCAGAGACGTAATCAATACGATGGATCTCGCATTTTTCAGGCTGCCTGACGGTCGCGCATGGATTGGGGAAGGACCGTTCGCCGAGGCGGAAACGGTTCCTGAAGTCGCGTCGTTTTACATCAATGATTTCACCCTATCAGATGCCAAACCATGGAAGACCCCGGCGCAACTTGCCGAGATTAAAGACGCATCCGATCTCGACCCATATCTTCATTCAATGAAGTCGCCGCGTATCCTCTGGCAGAAGCCGGAAACGCAGTGGTTCAAGATGGTATTCCGCCGCATCCGACGCGACGTGCTAGCGCAACGCCTGCGCAAAATGGTTCCCGTGCTCACCGAGCGGGGGAGATTGGTTGAAGGCGATATGGCTTGTTTGTTGCGTAGCGCCTTCCATGCCCCGCCAGGATTCTGGGGCTATGCGCGCATTCGTCATGGAGAAGGATTTCTGGGGGCGACTCCTGAACTCTTGCTGCAACAACAAGGCGCGCACTTGGAAACGATGGCACTGGCTGGAACGGCCAAACCGTCGGGAGCAGAAGACTTCGCCCATGACATCAAGGAGATTGAAGAACATGAACTCGTGGCCCAGTTTCTGGAGGATGCGCTCAGGAAGGTGGGGGTGGTTCAGCGCCAGCCACGCGAGGTCAGCGTCGCCGGGAGCCTGACTCACTTCCGCACCGCATTCACGGCAGATCTGAAATCGCCTTATGAAAATGAAGGCGCGTGTATCAAGCGGCTGCATCCAACGCCCGCCGTGGGCTGCCTGCCGCGCGATGAGGTAGCGCTGAAGAAGCTCATGGAATATCGCAGGCAACTCGGCGTTCCCGAATTTTTCGGTGCGCCCTTTGGATTCAAAACCGACGGCACGTTTCACTGTGCGGTCGCCATCCGCGGAGTGTCATGGCGCGGAGATGAAGTCTCTCTGCCCTGCGGCTGCGGCATCGTCGCTGCCAGTGCCTTCGATCACGAATGGCGCGAACTGCGACAGAAACGCGAAGCGGTAGCGAAGCTTCTTGGCATCTGAAATTCTTATGAAGGCAGAAGGCAACAGGCAAGAGACAACAGGCAATACCATCGCCATCCATACTCTCCTTAGAGAGTTGGACGCGCTAGGCGTGACTGAGTTTTGCGTCTGCGCTGGCGCGCGCAATGCGCCGATCATCGAGGTGCTGACTTTGCGCGCGGCATCCATGCAAAATTTAGAATACCAAATTTATCATTTCTTCGACGAGCGCAGCGCATCATTCTTCGCGCTGGGGCGGGTCATGGAATCGCGCAGAGCGGTGGCGGTGCTGACTACTTCCGGCACCGCAGTGGCGGAACTTTTGCCAGCGATGGTGGAGGCGTATTATCAAAATCTTCCGCTGATTGCTGTCACAGCGGATCGTCCCTCGCGTTATCGCGGTAGCGGCGCGCCGCAGGCGATTGAGCAACGGGACATTTTTGGAATATATGCATCATCGGTGGATATCGAGGGTGAAGGAGATGGCATAACTTCAACGGA
>JAYVQB010000497.1:0-3794 GCA_043757085.1 Verrucomicrobiota bacterium | reverse complement strand
TGTATTGGGAAACACCGAGTTCCTCCGCGATTTCATTCACACTGCGCTGCTTCTTCAGGAGCATCCGGATGATGCGCATCCGGTTCTCTTCGGCGAGTGCTTTCAAGGCGGTGATGCAGTCGATTTTTTTCACAAGGTTTTCTACCATGCGAAGTTGAGGGAAGCAAGGGGCGTGGCGCAGGCATTGCTGAACATGGCGCAAGAGTTGACAAAATATTGATTTGCGTATCTTGCCGTAAGTGTGCATGTATGCCTTTATAAGCATATAAAACAAAAAACAACCATGCTAGCCCTTACCATTCTTTTTTTCGCTGTGCTATTTCTCGCCTATTCAAACGGCGCCAACGACAACTTCAAAGGCGTGGCCTCGCTATTCGGCAGTGGGACAACAAGCTACAAAACCGCGATTACTTGGGCGACGATTACCACGGCGGCTGGATCACTGGCCGCATTATTTATGGCAGCGGAACTATTGAAGAAATTCTCCGGGAAAGGACTTGCGCCCGACGCGCTGACAACGGAACCGATCTTCCTGCTTGCGGTCGCGCTTGGTGCTGGAGGCACGGTGATTCTCGCAACGTGCTTTGGCTTTCCCATCTCGACGACGCACGGATTGACCGGTGCTTTGGTCGGCGCGGGAATGGCGAGCAATCCGCATGGCGTGAACTTTTTGAAGTTGTGGGACAACTTCGCCAAGCCATTGTTGCTCAGTCCCGTTGTCGCCGTGGCAGCGGGTGCGGTGATTTATCTGGCACTGCGTCTGGCTAAGCTCGCGCCGGATCATCGGACAAAGACACTGGACACCTTCCACTTTTTCAGCGCAGGCGCGGTCAGCTTCGCCCGTGGCATGAATGACACGCCGAAGATTGCGGCACTGATTCTTATAGTCGCATCGGTTCAGGGTTCTATGGGCGTCACGCTCGTTGCCGTTGCGATGGCGATGGGAGGCTGGTTCAGCGCAGGCCGTGTTGCAGAGACGATGGCCCACAAAATCACAGCTATGAATCCGGGCCAAGGTTTTGCGGCGAATCTGACCACCGCGCTGCTCGTGACGACTGCGAGCTATCACGGACTTCCTGTTTCAACCACACATGTATCCGTCGGTTCGCTTCTCGGGATTGGTGTAACGACGCGTCAGGCCAAGTGGCACACCGTCATCCCGATTTTGCTTTCGTGGATCGTCACGCTGCCTTGTGCTGCTCTTTTCTCCTCGATTGTTTACTGGCTCGGCAAGTTGCTTCTCGGGCGTTGATTCAAGAAGGCTGAATCACGGTTTCGTCAAATGTTGGACTGGTATTGCAGATCGATCATCTGGAGCATTACCGCCCCCCGGCAAGCCGGGAGCCGACCGGGCGGGGCAATTTAGGACGCGGTGCTTGTCTCACGCCCTGCGGTTTTCGTAGCGCGCTTTTTCATCACAAGTGCAGTCTGCGGCGCAGTGAGTTTTTCATAGAGGGCAAAGAGATACTCTACTCGGGCGCGGTCATTGGCGAATGCGGGCGGCATGGTCGTGGGATCGTAGAGATCGGCGAGGGTGCAAAGAGGCGCGCGGGCATCTTGCCCGTGCTTGCTCGTCGTGGGGGAATTTGATGATGCGGAGTTTGTTGGCGCGGGCAAGATGCCCGCGCTCCCTTGAAAATTCTCCCGCGCATCCAGCACGCGCTGCCCGGCTTTCTCCACAGCGACGCGTTGGGCGTCGGTGGGATTGGGCCAAGGGAAGTTGTTATAGACGATGCCAGCGGAGTAGCGATTTTTACAAGTGCTTTGCGCGTCGCATGAACACGGCGTAGTCGTCCCTATGCATTCGGGACACGAACTGACCGCGTTACTGCCTCCGGCGATCAAGGATCGCATGGGTCGTGCGCTGCGTGACTTGCGTCTGTCGGTGACGGATCGCTGCAATTTCCGCTGCACTTACTGTATGCCACGGGAAGTCTTCGGGCCGGATCATGCGTTTCTCCCGAAGGGCGAAATCCTCACGTTCGAGGAGCTGACTCGGCTGGCGCGCGTGTTTGTTTCACTGGGCGTGGAGAAGATTCGACTGACGGGCGGGGAGCCTTTGTTGCGACGCAATCTGCCGGATTTGGTTTCCATGATCGCGGGGATTGATGGGGTCAAAGATATTGCCTTGACCACCAACGGCTCGGCCTTGGCCCAACTGGCCAAGCCTTTGCGCGATGCCGGATTGCGCCGTCTCACGGTCAGCCTTGATGCCCTGGATGATTCGATCTTCCGCGCGATGAACGATGTGGATTTCCCGGTGCATCGCGTGCTCTGCGGCATTGATGCCGCGTTGGAAGCCGGGTTCGGGCCGATTAAAATCAACATGGTCGTGAAGCGCGGTCTCAATGATCACGAGATCGTGCCGATGGCGCGACGCTTCAGCGGGCCACAATATATTTTACGCTATATCGAATACATGGACGTGGGGAACTCTAACGGCTGGCGGCTCGATGACGTGGTGCCTGCCGCTGAGATCATCTCGAAAATCCGGCGCGAGATTCCCTTGCAACCGATTCAGCCGAACTACGAGGGCGAAGTCGCGCGGCGCTACCGTCATGCGGATGGCGGCGGAGAGATCGGCATCATCGCGTCCGTGACGCAGCCGTTCTGTCGTGGCTGCACGCGGGCGCGCATGGCATCGAACGGAGAATTTTTCACCTGCCTGTTTGCCAGCACTGGGAAGGATTTGCGCGTCTTGTTGCGCTCAGGGGCGGACGATAATGCCATTGCGGACGCGATTATTTCCGCATGGTCGGGTCGCGCGGATCGTTACAGCGAACTGCGCGCGGCAGCCACAATTTCGCAGCCGAAAGCGGAGATGTCCCTGCTGGGCGGATAGTTTTTCTAAGTGTTGTGGGCTGCTAGCCCTCAGCTTAATGAGGGCTAGCAGCCCACAACACATCTACTAGATGTCAATCGATCGCGCAATACATCGAATGAAATGCAAGTGAATCATAGTAGACAACACTTGATCGCGGCGCAATCACGGCTTTATCAGTGTAGCTCTACTCACATCCATGAAATCCCCCATCACTGTCGCTGTCACCGGAGCCGCTGGACAAATCGGCTATTCACTTCTCTTTCGCATCGCATCAGGTTCGATGTTCGGCCCCGATCAACCGGTCGCGTTGCGCTTGATCGAAATCGAACCCGGCATGGCCGCGCTTGGCGGTGTGGTGATGGAACTGGACGATTGCGCTTTTCCTCTGCTGCACAGCATCACGCCGACCTGCGAGATCAATGAAGGTTTCCGTGGTGTGAACTGGGCGCTGCTCGTTGGCAGCGTGCCGCGCAAGGCGGGCATGGAGCGCAAAGACTTGCTCAACATTAACGGCAAGATTTTCACCGGGCAGGGCAAGGCTATCGCTGCCAATGCCGCATCCGATGTGCGTGTGCTCGTCGTCGGCAATCCTTGCAACACGAACTGCCTCATCGCCAAGAGCAATGCGCCCGACGTGCCGTCCGACCGCTGGTTCGCGATGACGCGCCTCGATGAGAATCGCGCAAAATCGCAGCTCGCCGCGAAAGCTGGTGTCCATGTCAGCGCGGTGACGAACGTCGCCATCTGGGGCAATCACTCTGCCACGCAGTATCCCGATTTTTATAACGCGAAGATCAACGGCAAGGCTGCAACTGAGGTCATCAGCGATCACGCTTGGTTGCAGGGCGACTTCATCATCACCGTGCAGCAGCGCGGCTCGGCCATCATCAAAGCACGTGGCTCATCGTCTGCCGCCAGCGCTGCGAACGCCGTGGTGGACACCGTGCGCTCGCTGACCACGCCCACGCCT
>JAYVQB010000496.1:0-3861 GCA_043757085.1 Verrucomicrobiota bacterium | reverse complement strand
TTGTGCCAGGGTGGCGGATGAGTGGCGAGGAAAGCATCGCGGGCGCGAAGCCAGTCGGCGAGGAGTTCACGCGGCAGCGAATCGGCGAGGCGGAAGGTTGCGAAGAGGGTGGTGGCGTTGCCGCGTCGGGATGACTGGACTCACGCTGCCTTGAGTATTCTATATGCCCCTTGGTGAGCGTCATCCCATGCTTTGATCAATCCAAAGAGCCTTGTGGAAGAGAAAGCAGTAACAGGATAGGCGGTGCGCAGAACACCTTCCATCGTTTTTGGCGACAGGAGATTTGCATGTTCGGGCTTCCAAGTCTCGCGCAGGGCAAGGCAAAGCAGATCCACGATGTCATGGCCTCTCGCTACCTGCCAGAGGTCGGGATCGCCTGCCTTCACAACTGCAGTGTCCGTTGCCAATTGCGCTGCATCGATAGCAGGGCTGCCGGACAGGATCAACACATGAGCAATCAGTGCATTTCGATTCACAACCAGAGTCGTCGGCTCTACAAAATTGTGAAGGGCAAGTCCACTGAAGTTCAATCCGATACCGTTAGTCAACGAGTGCCAAAGCAAGAAACCGATCTCGGCGCACTGCTCCACGAAGTGCTCACGAACGTCTTGCACATTCTGTGTGGCTTTCCATTTGGACAGCCTTTCACGGTCAGAGTGTTCGTGGATTACTCTATCAAATGCATCACTCCCGATCAGGAAGCATTCCGCATCATGGCAGTCCGTCAATATCACCGAAACGGTGGGGGCCGCTCGGCCCTCCGCGTGATCGAAGTCTGCATCAGCGATCCCTATGAAGCCGATAAAGCCAGCTTGATCCAAAATCGCGCACACTGCGAGCACTTGTATGCGACCATGAGAAATGATGATCTTGCACGACTCTGAGTCAAAAAAGAGGCTGTAAAAGCGTTCGTCTGAAACGCCCTCGACGAAGACAAAAGCTCCCGTAAACGCAGCGCGCTGCATCCTTACCTGATTCGCCAAAACATCAGGGGTGATATACTGCTTCATGCGACTGGGGCACCAAGTTCGACTGTTAAATCCCAGCGGTTGGCAATGATTTGTGGTGAGTGGGTAGCAAGCACGACATCAAGCGCGGAGAGCTGCACAACGCGCTCCAAGTCTTTTAGGAACTCGGACTGCCAAGCGACATGAAGGGAGAGTTCAGGCTCGTCGATCAGGATCAATGCATTCTCTTTAGTCCGAAAAAGCAGCTCGTAAAACAACACCAGTTCATGCTGTTCGCCTGACGAGAGGTCTGTAGGTTGAAGTGTGGCACCGGAGTCCGAGACAAGCCGAAATCCCATCTGCTTATCCACTTCAAGTTTTTTGAAGCTGTATCGCCGATTCACTAACTCTTTCAACAGTTCTACCTTTGCAACAATCGCATCGAACACTCCTAGCTTTTGCTCAACGTCAGAGGCGTGCAAAGCCAGGATGCCTTTGACGCTATCTTCGATTTTGGCACCTTGAATTGCAGCCACGTTGTGATCAGACGGGAGAAGGCCAGCCGCTATGATGCCCTTTCGTCTTTCTTCTAGCTTTTGAAGCTTTGAGTCCAACTCACTTGGCTCAATTGACGACGCGGCACTCCCTCTGATCGCTCGTCCAGCAAAGCTACTGTCCAACTCCTGAGATTTGGCACCATACTCCGCCTGCACTTGTTGAATGCGAGCAGCAAGGTCTTGTGAGTATATCTGAACCGCTGGTTGTAGCGGCTGACTGGAAGGCCCATTCCTTGATCGCCTATTTGGACCGACATTAAGAAGCCTCTGTGCAGCAATCAAACGCACCTCGAATGTCTTGGTTACATTCGATAACCATTCAGGAAGTTTGGGTGCAGCTTTGCGTCTTTGAATAGGAAGGTAGTCTCCGTAAACATCGAGCACCTCTTCGAAATCGAGTTGCCGACCAGTTGATACCTCGAGCCAAGTCTCGGGTCCGACTTGCTCAAGGTCTTCGATCTGTTGTGAGATATATTGAACTGGAAGTCCGACTCTTGCGCTTGCATCAAGCGCCTCGATTTCGTGCTTGTTTACTGTTTTGGTTCCATGCCTGAGTTCGCAAAGTAGTTTCACCTGTGGGCCTACACGTTGCTCTCTTTCGCCAGACTCAGTTCTGGTTATGCGCAGTTCTTGTTCATTGTCGTAAAACAATGACAGTTCTGCGAAGGGCACCTTCCTCAGTCGGCTGTATTTCCCCTCCAAGACGGCTTGCACGAGAAGCAAGATCGTCGTTTTGCCATACCCGTTCAGTCCATGAATGATCGTAATCCGGTCATCCATCTTTAAAGGAATGATGTGGTCGAAGACTCCGAAGAGTTTCTTCACTTTGATTTCTTTGAGACGCATGGCTTTGGGGTGTGAGTGTGAATATGAATGGTCTGGACGCTACTTGAGAACTCGACTTTGGAAAGTCGAGCTGCGTTTATGAATGATACTCCTGCAAAGCCCGCACGCTCACTTCACTCCCTTGCAGGGACTTGATCGCCTTCAGCGCGGCATCAGCGCCACGGAGCGTGGTCATGATGGGAATGCGGCTTTGCATGGCGGCGGTGCGGATTTTCACTTCGTCTTCGCGCGGGTTCTTGCCGCTGGGGGTGTTGATGACGAGGGCCCGTTCGACTCCGCTCACGACTGGCATGTCTTTGTTCTTCATCAGGTCGATGACGTTGGGGCGCTGGCCGCTGGCGAGTTTGGGGAGGATTGTCAGGCGGTGGCTTTGGATCTCTTGTGAACAGCCGGTTTTCTGCTGCGGACGGGGCGGGCGAGGAATAGGCTGTTGGGATTGCCGATGAAGACGGGCAGATCGCCTTCTCGCTCGCCTGCTGCTTTTAGGCGAGCTACGAGTTCGGCTTTCTCTTCGGGTGTGAGGAGGTGCAGTGGCTTTCTCATGGTCAAAGGGTAGGTCAGGGGGTTCAGGGCATCAACTTTTTTCACGCTCCACCTCGAGCAAGGCTGCGAAGGTTTTGATCTCGTCGGTATGGATGTCGAACCGGTCAAGAATGGCTCGATCAAGCTGCCGCGCATAGAACGCTGATGAATCTCGCGTGGCTTCACCCCACACGAGCAGACAACCCAGCGATTGAGCAATCATGCAGATGGATTGCAGGAGACTGACGCCGATACTTTTGACGTTCACTGCTTTGCCCGAGATGCTGGGATGGACGAAGAGGAAATCGACCATGAGATTGTTGCACCACGTTCGTCTCACCATCGCGCCGCCAAGGCTGGCGGGGAACCAGTCGGCGGTGACTTTGAGGTAGAAGCAAAACTCACCTTCGGGTTCGCGTGCGATCATCGCTTCAAGCTGAGGAAGGCTGAATGCGGCGGTTTTGGTATCGCGGTAGTGCTTCCAGCGTTTGGCGGCGAGCAGGGCATACTCGCGGGCATCGGCGGCGCGGGCTTGCATGGCGGCATCGTCTTCCAACTCGCGGGGCACACGCCAACGAGTGGCGGACATGACATCCGCGTTGTCCGCAAAGGTGAGCGTGACGTTCATCGGTTCGTCGTTGTGTGAAACGGCGAACGTGATGGGGATGATGGACTGAGTGCGCGGCATGACTGGCGAGAGAAGTGTGACTGATACGCCGCGAATCAGGATTGGCTTCTTATGCTACTCCTGCAACGCCCGCCCGCTCACCTCACTCCCTTGCAGTGACTTGATCGCCTTCAGTGCGGCATCGGCACCACGGAGCGTGGTCATGATGGGGATGCGGTTTTGCATGGTGGCGGTGCGGATTTTGACTTCGTCTTCTCTCGTGTTCTCTCGTGTTCTTACCCTTCGACAGGCTCTGGGCCTCATGGCCGCTGGCGAGCTACTTTTTTGCTGGAACCAATCGGTCTTGGGTGCGGACAATGCG
>JAYVQB010000495.1:0-3863 GCA_043757085.1 Verrucomicrobiota bacterium | reverse complement strand
GGAACCGCAGCCTCGCCAGATTGGCGGGCATCGGCACGGTGAGTTGCACAGTCTGACTCATGATGCAGGCTAGTCCATCATCGGTGATGGATCAACAGTTTCTCTCTCACACCAGCATCAACGCCGGATTCTCGATGAGCTTGCGCATTTCTGCGAGGAAGGTCGCGGCAACGGCTCCGTCCACGACGCGGTGGTCGCCGCTCAGGCCGATCCACATCCGCTGACCGACGACGATCTGGCCTTTGTCATCGACGACGGGTGCTTTACGAATGCTGCCGATGGCGATGATGGCGGCTTGCGGGGGATTGATGATGGCGGCGAATTGGTCGATGCCATACGCGCCGAGATTGCTGACGGTGATGGTGCCGCCGGCGAATTCGTCGGGGCTGAGTTTTTTGTTCTTCGCGCGCGTGGCGAGGTCTTTGACGGCGGTGCTGATTTCGAGAAGCGTTTTGGTTTCCGCAGCTTTGATTACGGGGGTGACGAGACCCTCAGGCACGGCGATGGCGACATTGAGGTTCACATGCTTGAACTGCACCACGGCATCGCCATCGAAGGAGGCGTTCACAGCGGGCACGGCATCGGCGGCGCGGACGACGGCCTTGAGGAGGAAATCGTTGACGGTGTATTTGTTGCCGGAAGTTTTTTCCGACTGGTCGTTAATGTGGGCACGGAAGGACATGAGCGGCGCGGCATCCACTTCCATCTGCAAATAGAAATGCGGAATCTGCGTCTTGGAGGCGAGCAGGCGTTCGGCGATGATATTGCGCATTCCGGTGAGGGGGATGCGCTGGTCGTCGGGGCCAGCGACGGGGCGGATGGTTTGGGTGGGTTTTTTGGGCTGGCTGCCCACGACACTTTGTGCAGTCTCCACATCGGCGCGGACGATGCGCCCACCGGGGCCGGTTCCTTGGAGGCGAGACAAATCAATGCCGCGCTCGGTGGCGATCTTTCGTGCTAACGGCGAGGCTTTGGCGCGGATGCCGTTGGCAGAAGCAGATGTGCGACGCGCGTGTGTCGGGGCCAATGGCGGAAGGTTGCCAGCATAGGCTCCGCGTTTTTGCTCAGAAGATTGGGGCGCAGCAGAAGATTTTGCCGTTGCGGGTTCAGCTTTTTTCGGAGCAGCATCGGAGTTGGCGGCGACGAAGGCTGCGAGATCGGCAGGAGGCGCTTCTCCTTTATCCAACACGACGACCATGCCGCCGCCGAGCAGGGCTTTGCCACCAGCCTCGACGAGAAGTTTGTGGACGATGCCGTTTTCAAAAGCCTGCATCTCCATCGTGGCTTTATCGGTTTCCACATCGGCGATGACCTGGCCGATTTCCACGGGGTCGCCTTCTTTGATGTGCCACTTCGCGAGGGTGCCCTCGATCATCGTGTCACTGAGTTTGGGCATTTTGATGAGCTTAGGCATGGGGGAGAAAAATGGAATGTTAGAAGAGTGGACTAGGGAAGCACCAACTGAAGGATTTCAACCACCAATGGACACGAATGAACACAAATTAATTTCCGGCAAAGCAGCTGAACATTTGTGCCTATTCGTGTTCATTCGTGGTTACTTCAGTGATTTTTAGCAAATGCTCAGGGCTTTTGCGATGACGACATCGGGATAGGGGATCTGGATTTTTTCAATCGGCGGACTGTAGAATGCGGGGGCATCGAGCGAGTTGACGCGCAGGACGGGGGCGTCGAGTTCGTCAAAGCAATGCTGCTGGATCATCGCGGTGATTTGCGCACCCACGCTGCAGAAGGGTTTGTTCTCATCGACACAAATGGCGCGATGAGTTTTGCGCACGGATTCGTAAATGGTGTCTTCATCCAAGGGGCGGATGCTGCGCAAGTCCACGACCTCGGCGGAGATGCCGTGTTCGTTTTGCAAAATCTCAGCAGCCTCCAAGCAGGTGAGCACGGAGCGACCATGGGCGATGAGTGTGATGTCGGTGCCGACGCGCTTGATGTCGGCAACACCGATGGGGACGATCAATTCGCCGTCGGGCAGCTCGCTGTTGTCCGGCACATCGGACTCCACATTGTAGAGCGCGGTGCTCTCCATGAACATCACGGGGTCATTGTCGCGGATGGCAGATTTCATCAAGCCTTTGGCGTCGGCGGCATTGGAGGGGCAGACGACTTTCATGCCAGGGAAGCTGGCCATGATGTTCTCCGGCGTGTGCGAGTGGGTCGCGCCGACATTAGTGCCACCGTTGGCAGGGCCGCGGATAACGATAGGGCAATTGATGAGGCCGCCGGACATGTAGCGCACCATGCCGGCGTTGTTGATGATCTGATCCCACGCGACGGTGTAAAAACTCCAGAACATCAATTCCATCACGGGGCGCACGCCGAGCATGGAGGCACCAATGCCCATGCCGATGAAGCCCGCCTCGCTGATGGGCGTATCCACGACACGTTTGTCGCCCCATTTTTTCCAGAGTCCTTCGGTGACTTTGTAAGCGCCGTTGTATTGCGCGACTTCCTCGCCCATGAGCACGACCATCGGATCCCGCGCGAGTTCTTCGTCAAAGGCTTCGTTCAGGGCGTGGCGGTATTTGAGTCGGCGCATGGTGAAATAAAAATTGTATTCGTCTGCTAAATTTGTGGTTGATGAGCAGATTTCCTTTTGGGGCCAAGTATGGCGAAAAACTCCTGGTCCGTGAACGTCGATTCGTCATTGGCCTCATCCATAGCCTTTGCCAAGCCGATGTCTTCAATGGAATCAACCACCATGTCATGCAAGACGGCCCGCTGTTCTTGGAATGCCTCAGTGACGGCGGCTTTCACGAGATCACGTAGCTCGCTCGGGTCGATGGTGATGGTGTCGGGCATGGCAAGTTTCATTCGTGATTCGTGGTCAAACTAACTTGAAATCAGAATTTTAGTTCATTACTTCCGGCGAGCATGTTTTTTAAGCGTTTCGATTTTCTTCAGCACATCCCCGTTACGTGTTTCAGTTTGATCATCCTTGGGATCCCATTCTTCCAATGCTTTAATGGCTTTTCCAATCTCGCCCTCTTTTTCATAAATTTCCGCCAATAATTGAAGGTGAAAATTGCGTGGGGCTGGCTGATATGGCTTTTCCAATTCAATGACTTTTTCAAGTGATGGGACATACCATTTGGATGGCATTTTTAGATCATCATAAAGAACATAGATTCCAATTAGAATATCAGAAGTTTTATCTACTCTTTGTCTGCATGCTTCAGGAATCGCATTTTGAATGTAAGGAATAATATAAAGTTCGGTAATGGCAAACCCGATATAACCTGTATCGATCAATTTACCTAAGTGTTCTAAATTGATCATCGTTTGTAAATCACAGGCACCAATCAAGGCTCCTGTCTTCCAGAATTTTTCTGGCCGTTTCTGAAGATATTCAATAACCAGAATATCATACACCAGCCACTGATACATTTTCCTTTCGGGCCAACTGCCGCCATAGTGCTCGCAAAATGCAGGTTGGCTGACGTGGGTGGGATCCATTTGGATTGGCGGTGTTATCACCTCGTCCATTTCCGCCTTGGTAAGGGCATGATGAAGCAGTGAGCGGCGCATGGACTTTAAGTCAAGCAGGCTCCGATCCTTCGTCTTCATGAAATCTTCCAAAGGTAAAATTTTGCCTTCCGCCTCCAATTCCTTTTTACTGATCTTCAATATCGGCAGGGGGCCTTCAGCTTCCAATGGTCTGGCTGCTTGCAATTCTTTTGGCAGCTCCGCACTAGGCGGAGAATGCCAGACATCATGTTTTTTTCCATTGGGAATGATATTGCCATAAAAATCCGTCTGGGGTTCAAGCCTCCATTCCGCTTTCAACGGAACTGATGCAAGACATAGTAATGCATAGATTAACAGTATGATTTTCATGG
>JAYVQB010000494.1:0-15364 GCA_043757085.1 Verrucomicrobiota bacterium | reverse complement strand
ACAAATTCGACTTTCTCTCACGTTTAAGATGCTGCTATGGTTTCATCCATGATTCGGATTTCTTGCTCTGCGGTATTTTTTTCTGCGCTGCTTTTTTCCTCAGCGAGCCACGGCGCGATCACGCCGCAGGATTTGAAAGCCACGGAGGCCAAGGTTTTGGAGGTCGTGCGCAAATGCATGCCTTGCACCGTTTCACTGATTCCCGGCGGACAAGTTTCGGAGCCGGGGTCCGGCAGCGGAGTGATCGTGAGCGAGGACGGACTTATCCTGACGGCGGCGCATGTGACGATGAAGATGAACGAGACGGTGACAGTGATTTTTCCCGATGGAAAAAAGGTCAAAGGGAAGGTGCTGGGCATGGATTACGCTAGGGACTCCAGCATGGTGCAGATCACGGACAAAGGGAAATATCCCTTCGTCGAAGTGGGAGAATCCAAGGGGCTGAAACAAAATGACTGGTGCGTCGCGCTGGGTCATGCAGGAGGATTTCAGGCCGACCGCTCGCCGCCGGTGCGGTTGGGGCGCGTGCTCGACAACAATCCTAAGGCTTTCCTCACTTCCGATTCTGCGCTGATTGGTGGTGACTCGGGCGGGCCGCTCTTTGACCTCGACGGTAAGCTGATCGGCATTCATTCCAACATCGGCTTCAGCCTTTCTCAGAATAACCACGTTCCAATTTCCGCCTTCCTTGAAAATTGGGAGGCATTGAAATCAGGAAAGCGTTTCGGCGACAAAAAAGAGGGCGGCATGTTGGCCGACCCTGATCGTCCGGTGATTGGCGCCGAAATTGAAAATGTTCCCGATGGAAAAGGTGCCGTAGTCCGCGAGCTCTATTTTGGCTCGCCGGCAAAAATCGCCGGACTGGTGTCGGGTGACATCCTTCTCAGGGTGGATGATGTCGTAATCACTGACCGCGAATCATTTTTCGAGGAAGTGGCCAAGCACAAGGTCGGTGACACCTTGAAACTGGCCGCCAAAACCAAGGACATTGAGAAAGATTTTTCCGTGAAGCTGACTTCTGCGCGGCATTTCCGCAGCCACCGTCCCTCTGTGGAAAAATCACCTCGATCCGAGAGCGAGAAGAAGGCGTTGCAGGCGGAGTTCGATGCGAAGATGCGCGAGTCGCTGGAGAAAGGAGAGAACCAGTTCTCGGCTGATGACATGAAGAAGTTCAAAAGTCCGATGGAGTTTCAGCAGTTCATGAATGAATTCAGAAAAGGTCTCAAGCCCGATGAATTGGAAAAACTGGCGAAGATCGGACGGCCATCGAATCGGCGGCAGGTCAAGCCGGGAACGTTTGATCCGCTCCTGCCGACCGAAACTGGCGATGAATTTCTTCGGCAGGTGCTCGATGCTTTCCGGCCTTCGGCGAAACTGGCATCACAGTCCACCCACCTGGTATTCCGCGGAACGGAATGGAGAAGTCTCTGCACGGTGATTCATGCCGACGGTTACGCCGTGACCAAGGCCAGCGAGATCGAGACGCAGAACAATCAGGCATTGACCGTCATGCTCACGAAAGACCGGATGGTTCCTGCCGAGATCGTGAAGACATTTCCCGATCACGATCTGGCGTTGATCAAGCTCAAGGACGCAGCCGGCTTGACTGCGGTTTCATTGGATCATGCAAAATCGGAACTGCCGCTCGGTCTCTTCATCAGCGCTTCTGGGCCCGGTCCCGACGCCGCGGCCATCGGTGTGGTCAGTGTCTCGCCCCGCACCTTGAAGGGTGAGGTCAGGGCCTATCTCGGCGCCATGCTGGGGCCCGACAAACAGGGCGTGATCATCAAGCAGATCGTGCCGGGTGGCGCGGCGGCAAAAGCCGGGATCAAGGAGGGCGACATCATCACAAAAGTTGACGGGGAGACGCTCGATTCCGTGGAGAAACTGACCAAGAAGCTCGCCAGTTCCAAGCCCGGCACGGCCATGATCCTGGACTACCTCCGCAACGGTGTGTCGTCGGCCGTGAGGCTGGCGCTTGCGGATCGCAGCAAGATCAGGTCGAAGGCCAATGCGCAGAACACCATGGGCACTGAAATCAGCGATCAGCGGGCGGGCTTTCAGAAGGCGCTCCAGACCGACCTCCCCATCACACCGGAAGAATGCGGCGGGCCAGTGGTGGACCTTGATGGAAATATCGTCGGCATCACCATCGCGCGTGCTGGTCGAATCAATACTTACGTCCTTCTTGCGGATGAAGTCCGTCAGCTCCTAGAGCCTGAACTGGAGAAGATGGGAGTGAAGAAAGGTGCGACAAAGCCGCAGCCTGCCTCCTGAGAAGTTAGCAGGCCCTTCTCGCCATCCATGAGCCAGATCACATTGAACATCATCGCCACGCTGCGCACCTGTTACACGGACAAGTTCGGCGTGCCGAGGCAGTCGGGACTGGCGCCGAATGCATGGGGCGTGATCGAGTTCGAGCCGGCGTATCGCCGCATCGAAGCCGTGCGCGGCATTGAGGATTTCAGTCATCTGTGGCTCATCACGCATTTTCATCTGGTCGATGCAGAGCCAACTTCATTGACGGTGCGCCCGCCGCGACTCGGCGGCAATGAGCGGCGCGGAGTTTTCGCCACCCGCTCGCCATTTCGCCCGAACCGCATCGCGCTCAGTGTCGTGAAATTGGAGCGCGTGGAACTTGAAGGAGAAGCTGCGCCGCGACTCATAGTCTCTGGTGTCGATCTGGTTGATGGCACCCCAGTGCTCGACATCAAACCCTACATTCGTTATGCCGACTCCATTTCAGATGCCATGAGTGGTTTTGCCAATCAATCGCCGCAAATAATTCCGGTGCGCTGGGATTGTGAAAGTCACGCGCCGGATGACGTGCGCGCGATCATCGAGCAATCGCTCGCGCTCCAGCCGCAGCCCGCGTATCACGAAGATGCAGAGCGCGAGTATGCGACGGAAATCGCCGGGTGGCGCGTGCGCTGGAGAGTGACGGAAGACGGCGCATGTGTGAAGTCGTGTGAAAAGGTGGATTGAATTATTCTGCGCCTCATTGCTTCATGCATTCGACTGATCTTCCCATACGCGCCGCCACCGAAGTCGCCATCGCTCATGGCATCACGCCGGATCGCTGCGACATATTGCAAAATGGAAATACGCTGGTGTTGCGACTGACGGAAACGCTCGTCGCCCGCGTGGTGCAGGATGTGGCGGGGCCACGACAGGGAACCGGGTGGTTTGCGCGGGAGAATGCCATTGCGCAATATCTCACACGACATGGCGCGCCAGTGATTGCGTTGCATCCTGATTTGCCGCCGGGTCCACATGAACACCTGGGTTATCCGATGAACTTCTGGGAGTTTGTGACCCGCATCGACGTCGGGCCTGACCCGCGCGAGATTGGCCGCACCTTGCGCGAGTGCCATGACATCATGCGCCGCTTCGCTGAGCCATTGCCCAAGCTGGCGATCCTGACCGAAAGCCTTGCGATCTTGCAGGAGCGTGAATTGTTTAACAAATCCACGCAGAAACTCCTGTGCGATCATCTCTCGAACTCCGTGAAAATTCTCGCCAGTTATCCGCAACAAGCGCTTCATGGCGATGCTCATGCGGGCAATCTCATCAATACCACTCGCGGCTTGCTCTGGACTGACTGGGAAGACACGTTTTCTGGGCCCGTAGAATGGGACTTAGCTTCCATCATCTGGAATGCGCAGATATTGGATGAGGACCGCGCCACGGTTAGTGCGATTCGCGCTGCCTATGGCCCCGTGAATGATGTCGCGTTGTATCATTGCCTCATCGCGCGCGCAGCGGTGATGTCGGCGTGGTATCCCATCCTATACCCAAATCCTGGTGCGGAACGGCAGGCAAAGCTCCAGCACAGGCTGGACTGGCTGGAGGCGATCAATCGATAATAATTTGGCGCGTGATTTATTACTCAGCCCTTATTTCTTGCTGAATTTCCCACCAGAAGTAAGATCGCGCACGAATCCTTAAATAATTACACCCTATGAAATCCATTTCCACTCTCGCCATCGCCTTGCTGCTGGTCAGCGTCCGTCTTCTCCATGCGGAAACCACCGCAGAGGTCTGGTCCTACACTGGCACCGACATCTATCCGAGCGCCATCATCTCCACTGCGACGGTGGACTGGCATGCCGGCGAGGAAGAAAAATCGAAGGACCACAAGAAAAAAAAGAAGGGTGATGAACCGGAGCAGATTCCGATTCTCGGTGACAAAAACGGCTGGATTGGCGCGCGAGTGCTGGATGTGCCCAAGGGGGCGAAGATCAAGGTCGAGGTCACTGGCGAGGGCTGGCTCAAAACCTCCAAGACCGAAGTCACCGTCGAGAAGGCTGAAGAAGAAGTGATCGTGATGCCCAAGGGTATATTCGATTACGACGCCCTGCATCTTATCAAACAGCAAAAGCCCGCGAACCTCTGTGTCAAAATTAATGTCAATGGCAAGGACTTGCCGGAACAAAACGAGGTCGTCACCCTGCGCAGCATCAACGAATGCCCGTTTGCCATTATCCTTGGCGAAGGCGATGACGCCGAGACGGATGATCTCTCATGGATGTTCGCCGCTTATGTGAATGAGAACCATCCTTGGATCGATGAAATACTCAAGGAGGCGCTGGACGCGAAGCTGGTGGATTCCTTTGACGGTTATCAAAGCGGCGACCCGAAAAAGGTGCTCGCCCAGGTCTATGCCATCTGGCACGTGCTGCAACGCCATGGCATGAAATACAGCGACATCACGAACACGCCCAAGAGCAAGTTTGCCATGGCGCAGACCGTGCGTTTTCTGGATGACAGCATCAAAAACGCCCAGGCAAACTGCGTGGATGGCAGTGTAATTTTCGCCTCCATATTGACTAAGATCAGCATCAAGTGCGGACTCGTGCTGGCACCCGGTCACTGCTTTTTGTGCTTTGATCTGGATCCCAATGGCGAGCTCGATGTGAGCGCCTCGGACGACGAGCGCACTGTGCTCGGACTGGAAACGACCATGCTTGGCGCGGACAATCTCAAGCCTCTTGCGGAATTGAAGAAGCTGCCCGGAAAAATACAGGGCAAGGTGGCGCAGAAGGAGGGGGAGGCGAGCGCGACCACCTTCGGCAATGCATTGGAAGTGGCCTCTGATGTGCTCTCCGAGCACAGCGAAGAATTTGATGAGGAAGGCTCGGACTACAGCATCATACCCATCTCGGACGCGCGGGAGTTGGGCATCATGCCGA
Source organism: Verrucomicrobiota bacterium (assembly GCA_043757085.1). Lineage (GTDB taxonomy): Bacteria > Verrucomicrobiota > Verrucomicrobiia > Verrucomicrobiales > Verrucomicrobiaceae > VFKE01. The sequence goes on along the minus strand of JAYVQB010000494.1, from coordinate 10,172 downwards.
TCGCCTCGGGCGAGAAGAAAAAATAAGGCGGTGTTTATGCGGTGAGGCAGTCCTGCGGCGTTCGGGGATCGTAAATTTTATGCCCGTCCACACTCTCGAACGCACGCAGACCATCCGGGCCTCAATCAAGGCCGCGTGGGATTTTTTCTCCAGTCCGCGCAATCTGGAAAAGATCACACCACCGTCGCTCGGATTTAACATCCTGAGCGAGCTGCCTGAGAAGATGTATCCCGGCATGATGATCCGCTATCGGGTCAGCCCGCTGCTGGGGATTCCGCTTACCTGGGTAACGGAGATCACCCAGGTGGATGAACCACGATTCTTCGTGGACGAGCAGCGCGTTGGCCCCTATCGAATGTGGCATCACGAGCATCATTTTCGCGATCTCGGAGACGGTCGGATTGAGATGCTTGATCGCGTGACTTATCAGCTACCCTTTGGCTGGCTGAGCGAGCCGGTTCATGCACTGGTGGTGAAACCGCAACTGGCTGCGATTTTTTCTCATCGCGAGAAGGTGACGAACAAGATTTTCGTCTGAGAAGAAAAGGCCAGGGAACCGCAACAAGTTAAGACCGGGGACCGTTGCTTCCTTCCGGACCTGGCGGGATTGGCCGGCTCGACATTCACGGCCCCTGACCGTCGTGAGGATGCACTTTTGATCAGGATTGGCAACTGTTAATCGTGACATCGGCTGCCAGAAATGAGCGGATGCGGCATTTTTTTGGGGAAAATGACGATTAAACTGGGGTTCGCAGCACTTTTAGGTTGAGTTTACAAAACAAATCCGATATTTACTGTTACACTTCCATTTTATTTAGCCAGCCTCCCCAACCATGCTTTGGAAAATTTTATCAGCCCTGTCAGCCATCTGCCTCGCAGTCGGCGTCTGGTTCAGCTATCAGAACAAGAGCGTTCTTGAAGAAGAACGTCGCCTGAAGGAGCGTTCCGATCAAAACCTCAATGCCGTCAGGGCCGACCATGTCAAAAAAACGGACGCCAAGGGCAAGCGAACCAAGGAACTGGAAGAATACACCAAACAGCGTGATGACCGCCGAGTGGAAGTCGCGAAGGTGAATTCCGACATCGAAGAAAAGAAGCAGGAAACCGAGGGGTTGAAAAAGACTCTCGACGAGGCGCAAAAACAGCTCGCGCTCATCAAGGAACAAATCGCCAAGGCGGGGGATTTGAAAAAACTCATCGCCGAGGTGGAGGACTTGAGCCGGCAGATCAAAGAATCTGAAGCTGCCATCGCCAATCAGGAACAGCAGAAGGCAATCGTTGAGGAGAAACTGGCCGCGACCAATGCCAAAGTAAAAAGTCTTCAGGAAATCGACAGCCGTCAGAGACGCGGCCAGATCGAACCCGGTCTGACCGCTCGAGTATCACAGACTTTCCAAGGCTTCGGCTTCGTGGTGCTCAACAAAGGAAATGCTTCCGGAGTCTATGCCAACAACATGCTCGACGTAAAGCGCGGCAAGACTGTCGTCGCCAAGCTTAGGGTGCGTGATGTGGAACAGACTCAGGCTGTGGCCGATCTTGTGCCCGGCTCCCTCGCCAGTGGGGAATCCATCCAGCCCGGCGATCTCGTCGTTGCCGCGCCTCCGGCTCCAGACCCCGTAGTTCCGGGTGCTCCGCCTTCTGCGCCAGCCACACCGCCCGCAACTCCTCCATTGATGGAAGGTGGCGGCGCGCCTGCGGTTCCCGCTGTTGCCCCTGATCCGTTCGCTCCTGCCGCAGGAGAAGCCGAAAAACCTGCCGCGCCTGCAGCCGCCGATCCGTTTGCTCCAGCCCCGTAGTAACCGAGACTCCGTCGCGCCCACTTAAAACCGATAATTTTTTCATACCATGACAAAAGTCCTCTTTCTGCTCAGCGCCGTGGTGATGGCGGTGGCTTGTTTCTTCAGTTATCAAAACCGGGACACCTTTGTGCAAACCCGAAAAGAAAAAGACGCCAACAACGCCAGTCTCACAAAGGAGTTAAAGGCTCTCGGTGTCACGAAAGGCGAGCTGGATGCCAAGGGCAACGAGCGGGATACTATGAAAGGCGAACTCGATCAGGAGGACGAGCGGCTGGCCCAGAGCAAGATCAAATTCAAAAACGCCCAGTCTGAAAACGAGCGCACCGCCGCCGATTTGGCAAGCACTCAGGCCGAGGTCAAGGATCTCAAGGAGAAGACCACCGTCTTCCCTCCAGGAGTAACTCTTGAAACTGTTGCCGAAGACATCGCCAAACTGAAGCAGAACATCGCAAGTAACGAGCAAAAGGCCAGCAATCTCAAAGACGAGACCACCGCCCGGGAAAAAGACTTGAAGAAGTCCACGTCCGATCAGGATGAGGTCACCAAACGGCTTGATGACAGAAAAAAAATGTTCCAGCGCAACTCGCTCACTTCCACCATTGTCGCCGTCAACAATGACTGGGGCTTTGTGGTCATCGACAGCGGACGCAATCAGGGAATCACCTCGGACACCCGCCTCCTCATCACCCGCGGCAACCAGACCGTCTGCAAGCTCAGCATTGTCTCGGTGGAGAACAACAAGACTGTGGCCAATATCATCCAGAAAACAGTCCTTAAAGGCGTCGCGGTCGCCCCCGGCGACAGGGTCATTCTGGAAAGCCTTTATCAATAAGCTTTCAGCCAATCTACAACCATGAAGCGCTTCCTCCTGATCCTTCAAACCGTGGCCTGCGGCATCGCAATTTTGCTGACCGCAGGTTGCGCCAGCGATGATGACACCAACAATACCGTTCCGCCATCAGACAATCTCAGCGGACTGCCATGGAACCGGCCCCTGCCCGGAGAGGCCGGCCAGCGATTTGGCGGTTTCCCGCAGTCGCATTAAAGCTGGCCGCGCGGCCTCCAATATCCCAAGGCATTCATGCGATGCCCGACTGGAAAATTTCTCGGGCGTAATCGCGTCGTGATCGCGTCAAGACTGACGGCTTAAAAAAGAACGGGAGATTTCCTGAACGCCAACTCTTGAGCGTTGTCCAATAACGCAATGCCGTAGGGTATTCCTCGGCAAGTGGCAATTCTTCCCGTCTCACTATGAAAGCTCGTAGAATGCATGGCAGTTCGATTTCCCCTCTTGAGAAAGAGGTCATGCGGCTTCATGCGGTTGGGAAAACCGCCGACATCATCGCGATCCGCTTGGGAGTGAAAATGTCACGAGTGCTCGCCATCACGAAAAAGCCGTAAATTTTAGTCGGTTCTGACAACACGAAAGGAGAAGCCCAGCATGAATGCGTATCAACAAATCGTCTATAAACACAAACCATGCGTCGTTCTGGACGCGAAATCAGAAGGATACAGCCTGGAGGAAGGTCAAGTCCTTCTTCAGGAGGAATCCTTCCAGTTGATCGGCGCCGGGCCCATGAGGCATTTGGTGCATTTTCAAGACATCGCGCAGCAGCCTAATGGCATGGATTCCAGAAACAATCCGCAGTGAATCGCAGAGTAAGCCGCTCGGTGTTCACACTTCAGCGTGTGACCTCTACGGCATACAAATAGTCCTCGGCAAATGACAAGTAGCCCACAGTTCCATTTGCATAGCGGCGCAATTCATTCATTCGTCAGGCATGAGCAAGGTAAACCTCGGCCTCATCCAGACCCACGCGACTGACGACAAGACGGACAACCTCCGCCGCACTGTCGCGCTCGTGCGTGATGCCGCAAAACGCGGCGCACAAATCATCTGCCTCCAGGAACTTTTCCTCACGCCGTATTTCTGCAAACGCGAAGACACCGCGCTTTTCGATCTCGCGGAGCCGGTGCCGGGCGATACCACGAAAATCTTCGGCGACCTCGCACGCGAACTCGGCGTGGTCATCATCACGTCGCTCTTTGAAAAACGCGCGCCCGGCTTGTATCACAATACCGCCGCCATTCTCGACGCCGATGGTGCCTTCCTCGGAAAGTATCGCAAGATGCACATCCCCGAGGACCCCGGCTTTAATGAAAAATTCTACTTCACGCCCGGCGACCTCGGCTATCGCGTGTGGCAGACAAAGTTCGCCAAGATCGGCGTGCTCATCTGCTGGGACCAATGGTATCCCGAGGCCGCGCGACTCACAGCCATGCAAGGCGCGGAAATTCTTTTTTATCCCACAGCCATCGGCTGGCTCAAATCAGAGAAAGCCGAACTCGGCAAAGCGCAGCACTGCGCGTGGGAAACCGTGCAGCGCGGTCATGCTGTCGCGAACGGCTGCTATGTCGCCGCCGTGAACCGCGTGGGCATTGAAGAAGAAAGCGAATTCTGGGGCCAGAGCTTCGTCGCGAACCCTTATGGTGAAATCGTCGCCAAGGGTTCTGTCACCCATGAAGAAGTCATGATCGTGCCCTGTGACTTGAAAGCCCTCGAAGACTTCCGCCGCATCTGGCCCTTCTTCCGCGACCGGCGGATTGATACTTACGAAGGTATTACCCGCCGATTCCTTGATTGATCTTCATTAGAATCGAAATTAAACTACAACTATGAAGCTCTTCACAGCAGTCGTTGAGCGTTGTCCAGATACAAAGCTGTATGTCGGACACGTTCCTGGTTTTCCTGGCGCCCATTCGCAGGGGGAGACACTGGATGAATTGAACAAAAACATGCATGAAGTTGTTTTGATGCTGCTCGAAGGCGGTGAGCCTGAGATGGAAGCTGAGTTCATTGGCACACAGGCAATTGCCGTTTGATCCGATGGGCCGCTTTCCTGTTCTCAAACCGCGTGAAGTCATCAGACTGCTGGAAAGACTTGGATTTGGCCAAGTGCGACAGCGCGGTTCTCATCGGCAGTTTCGACACGCCGATGGACGCGGCACCACAGTTCCAGATCACAAGGGGCGTGATATTTCTCCCATCATGCTCCGACAAATTGCAAAAGACATCGGAATGACGGTTGAAGAATTCATCGCCGGGTTGTAATCGCCACCCAATGCCTGATTGCAGCACAGATTATTTCATGCCCGCCGAGTGGTCGCCGCAGGAAGCGGTGTGGCTTTCCTGGCCATGCAATCGCGACAGTGCACCGGAAACGCACGAAGCGTTGCAGGGGAAGTTCGGCGAGATTGCCGCGACCATCTCGCGCTTCGAGACCGTGCGCATCAACGCCGATGGCGCATGGCATCAGCGTATTCATCAAAGTATCACCGAGAAGCGCGGCGACATGAAGCGCGTGGAACTTTACGATCATCCGACGAACGATGTTTGGTGCCGCGATCACGGGCCTATCTTTGTAAAACATCGCGATACTGGCGCGCTGGCGCTGACCGACTGGCAATTCAATGCCTGGGGCGGCAAGTTCCCGCCGTGGGATTTAGACAACCAAATCCCGCAACGCATTGCCGACGCGCTGAAGTTGCCTCGCTTTGAATCCAAGATGATCTTGGAGGGCGGCTCCATCGATGTGAATGGCAATGGCGTCCTACTCACGACCGAGGCCGTGTTGTTAAATAAAAATCGTAACCCCGACTGGTCGCGTGCGGACATCGAAGCAGAGATCAAGCGACTGCTCGGTGTGCAGTCGATTTTCTGGCTCGGCCAAGGTATTGAGGGCGATGACACCGATGGACACATTGACGACATCACGCGCTTCATTCGCGAGGATGTGGTTCTGACAATGGTGGAGAAACGCGCCAGCGATCCAAATTACCGCACGCTGGAAGCCAACCGCGAACGTCTCGCGGATTTGCGCACGGTGAGCGGCGGAAGCGTCGAAGTGCTGACGCTCAAAATGCCGGAAGCACTCCGGCCTCAGACGGACTGGAGGCTTGACCGACTGCCAGCCAGCTACGGAAATTTTCTCATCATCAATGGCGCGGTGCTCGTGCCTATTTTTGATCAGCGTCGGAATGACAAGAACGCACTCGGTTTCATCGGCGAATGCTTCCCCGGTCGCGAGATCAGCGGAATCGAGGCGAGTGATCTTGTCTTTGAAGGCGGCGCGATCCATTGTATTAGCCAACAACAGCCGCTAGCTGGCAAACCTAACTCATAAAAAATCATGGGCGCACAATGGAAACAGAAATGGCGGGAACTCGCCGCTGACCAAAAAGGGAAAATCGTGGGCAAGCTCGTCCGCGAAATTCAGGTGGCGTGCAAACTCGGGGGATCGAACCCGGAGTTCAATGCGCGACTGGCCGCAGCCATCGCAGTCGCGAAGAAACAGAGCGTGACCCGCGACACCATTGATCGGGCGCTGGCCAAAGGGGCGGGCACCGGCCCGGACGCCGTGCAATATCACACCGTCGTGTTTGAGGGCTTCACCCCGCATCGCGTGCCGGTGATGGTTGATTGTCTCACCGACAACAACAACCGCACATCATCAGAAATAAAGATGCTCTTCAAGGCGGGCAATCTCGGCACGCCCGGCTCCGTCGCTTGGATGTTCGATCACGTTGGCTTGATTGAAGCCCATCATCCCGATAAAGCGCTCGACCTCGAAACTGCCGCGCTGGAAGCGGACGCAGACAATGTGGAGCCGACGGAGCTCGATGACGAAGAGGGCGCCCATCACATCGGCGCGCGATTCTTCTGTGATAAAACCAAGCTCGATTCTGTGACCAAGGCCCTCAAGTCCGCAGGCTGGGTCGTGACCCTTTCAGAACTCGGCCATCACGCCAAAGAATTCCCCGAGTTGGGCGAGGCTGAGCGCGATGAAGTTACGAAGTTCCTGCAAGCACTCGATGAAAACGCGGACGTGCATCGCGTCTATGCGGCGATGAAGTGATGCCAACTCGTCGAGACAATCGGAACTTTCCCCTGGCATGGCGGAGCCACTTCAGCCTTTAGCGAGGGGTTGAGCAGCGCGACACCCCTCGTAAGGCCTCCTCTCAAATGCATCGCGGAGCGATGCCAGCATTCAGCGGCTAGCATCGCTCCACGATACCATTCTCATCGCTTTTCCACTCCAATCAAATCTTCAACACGCAAGACGAAGACCGACTAGCCCATAGCCCCGATTAGGTCAATTGCGCAGCAGCAGCTCCGGCAATGTGTCCAGTAAAGCTTGCCACGAAAGTTTTTAGACTGGTCATCTCACTCAGATCTTTGAACGCTCCGTCGCTAGACGCAGTTCTCGGCGAGGCAAGAATGGCAGCACTTGTATAGAGTTGCTCCTGAACCAGTTTTTTGCAAAGAATGTTGTAGCGGTCGAGGTATGAGGCATTCTGAAACTCAGGTAATACTCCAAAATGCGGAGATGAGTCACGCACTGGTGCGCGAGACTCAGGCGCGTCTTCTACAAGCATGAGCCAGCCGACAAACGGCTTGGCAGCTTCTCCAAATGCGCCTTCACGATAGGCAGTCCATAGGTCGTGTGCGGTGCCTATTGCTTCTTCAGCGCGATTGTTAAAATTGTTTCCAAAGGATGGCCCAACTTGAGATTTGAACTCCAATGCAGCAATCAACTTGCCCTTGTTCAGTATCAGCAAGTCCCACAGCTTTGTTGGCCTGAAATAACCGGGGAGCGTCAAGACCTTGCGCTCCAGATGAATCTCGGCGTGCGAGAATCCGTTCGCATGAACCAAGTCCGTCACGATCTGAATGAACCCATCCATGTTCTTTCCACCAGTGACCGCGCCACGGCTGCCCTGATCCACTTTGCCTGAAACAAGTTGCCGCTGTGCGGCTGATTCACGACCACTCCAGAAGGCTTTCACCGCCAGGCGCGCCTTCTTTTTGTAGTCTGCCAGATCGAGTCCCATTGAATTTCTCAGTTTGTGGTAATCAGGTCTTGTTCTTTAGAACTGAGACCAAACATTTTGGCAACAATTTTATTGCAGGTCGCTTCATCGCCGGACTCCGCTGCCGCAATCAATGCATCCTGCACTGATACAGGTATATCACTCCATCTTGGGATGCGGATTCGACGAAGATATTGCGCCTGAAAGCGGAAGCAGCCGCCGCGCATCTTCGTTGAATAAGTCGCCACGAAGAGCCTTGCCAGGCCTGAGAGAAGCACCGCCTGCAACGCTTTGAGATTCCATTCGTCCGACGTGATGAAATATAGGTTGTGGTGCGGATAAAGCAGCCCTTCTTCAAAAACCACATGCGCCCTGCCCTTGATGTCGGGGATCAGCAACTTGGGGGTTCGCGCCAAACTCGGAGTGATCTTGTCGATTGTGCGATACCAGCAACCACCGCGCTTCTGCGCAACATGGCGCTTCCTCAAGTCCGCGCCGTGCTTCTCAAAATAACCCTTCAACAGTGGAAATTTCTCAAGATCAACAATCTTGCCATCATCACCAAACGGATTGACTACTCCCAAACCGTGCCAAGTCACATGTCCGGCATCAATGTCCCGCGTCATCACCAACGGCAGCTTGCGCGAGGGCTCGACTTCCAGCGCCTCCATCTTGCCAATGAAAACATGGTCTGCGCCGGTCGCCACTCCTATGCCGACTTTGCATCCAGCTTCTTCCAACGTCGGGAACGCCGCTTCAAGGCGGCGCACCAGACCAAGCCCCGCAAGCGAATCCTCTTCAAGAAGCCACGGCTCAGAACCGCCCACTACTGCTGGCACTTCCTTCACCGCGCCATTGAGTTCCGAGCCTGTGCCCATCAACTTGCTTACAAGTAGCCTTAATCCATCGGCGCGAATCTCAGGCCTGTGCGCGATGCGCGTAAATATCCCTTTCTCCCTGGCTATGACTGTGATGGCCGGATATGCCGTCACTTCAGTTGTGAACGCTGGCGTGTCCACCATGTCCACATAATATCGCAGGTGAAAGTCGCGACTGACCATCGCTCTGAGTGGTCCGCCGTATTTGTTCTTCATCCAGCGGTCTGAGCAAATGAATGCCACCGAGCCGCGTTCATTCAGGAGGTTGAGAGATTTTTCAATGAAAGGCACATACAGATCGGCGCGGTCATACATCGTCGAGAACTGCCGACGGTATTCAAACAGCAGGTCATTGGGGATCATCTCCTGTCGCAGATACGGAGGATTGCCCACAACCACGTCAAAATGCCCAGAGAATCGCTTCAAGAGAAAATCGTTCTGATGCAGCCATACTCCCAGAAGCTGGTCTGCACCTTCTCTCTCGATACCCCGCTCGATCAGAAATTCCTTAAGACGCTTTTCAGTGGCAACGAAAGTATCGCGATGCACTTCAATTCCCACCAGTGCGTTTTCGAGCTGCCTAATGTTGCGGCTGGCATTCCGACTCCATGATGTGAGCAGACGTGAGATCACTCCCACAAGAAAATCTCCATGCCCAAAGGATGGTTCCAGCACTCGCACTTCACACAACTCTTTGTCTGTGGTGTAGCCGACCAGATCAAGCATGAACTCCACGACCTCAGGGCGCGTGAACACGGCACCCCGTTCCGAGCCTGCGCTGAGCGACAGTCGCTCGACTGCCGCCGCCATGAATTCAGCGGGATCAAAAAGACCCGGATGGGCAGAATTGAGCGTTGTGGTCATTCTGCTTCTCATAGTGCTGTTCGTGTTTCCCCGCAATGCGAAGCGGCTAAAGTGTTCGCAAGAACACTACACGCCCACCTCTTTCAACGCAATCTTTTGCTCCTTTTCGCAAATCCATTCAGGAATACACTCTTTATTCAAATCTCTGCCGCCGGTTTGCTGTCGGCTTCATCGCGCTGCACGGCGGATGTGCCGCGTGTCGGATTGCGCAGGCCGGTCGCGAGCAGAAGTGTTACGGCCATGAGCAGGGCCGCGATCCAGAATGGAGTGCGGCCATATTGTGCAACCGCGCCGTTCTTGTCGAAGCCCAGAAGCCAGCCGCCGAGTATCGGTCCCAATCCGCGACCAAGACTGGCAGATGATTGCAGCAGGCCCATGGCGCGACCTTGCCATGAGGCTTCCACACTGCGGGAGGCGAGGCCGTTGAGTGTGGGTTGCACCAAGCTGTTGCCGATGGCAATCAAGCAACTCACCGCAAGCAGCGATGCCATCCCACCGACGAGCGGCAGCAGCACAAAGCTCAACAAAAGAAACACCATGCCCGCGCGGGACATTTTGACTTCGCCATATTTTGGCAGCAAACGGCGGATGACGCCGCCTTGCATGAGCACGCCGACAAATCCGATCGCGGCCATGATGTAACCGACGTGTTGGGCATCGAGTTGGAATCGCTTCTCCGCAAACAGCGAAAACACGGCGGTCATGATCGAGAAGGCCGCGAGACAGACGAAGTAAGACGCGGAGACGGTGATAAAGACCG
>JAYVQB010000493.1:0-3883 GCA_043757085.1 Verrucomicrobiota bacterium | reverse complement strand
AACTGCCCGGTGACGATGTGCGTGCTACAAACGGGCGCGTGGAACTTCATGTGAAAGTGCAATGCACCGACTGGCAGGACATTGACCGTGTGCAGGTGCTGGTAAATGGACGCAAGGAACCATCGCTCAACTTCACGCGCCAGACTCATCCGGGAATGTTTGCCAATGGCGTGGTCAAGTTTGATCAAGCCATCGCCGTTCCCCTGAAATCAGACGCGCATCTCATTGTCGTGGCGACGCACGAGACCATGACCTTGAAGACCGGCTACGGCAGCAGTGACCAGTCAGGGCTGCATCCGATGGCTTATCACACGCCTATCTATGTGGATGTGGACGGCAACGGCTTTCAGGCCAATCATGATAGCTTGGGCTATGAGATTCCAGTTGGGAAGATGACGCCGGATATGGTGCGCGAGAAGTTGGGGAAACCCGTGGAGACTGATACGAAGGATGAAGAACCCGTTGCACCGCCAGCCAAGCCGAAAAGATCGCACAAGAAAAAGTCCTGATCACCTCGTCAGTTCCGACAGGCGCGCTCGATAAACCTTTTCATCCGTGATGGTGGCCGAGCGTGGCAAGGGGCGGGCGACAATGATTCCGACGTGGTATTTGAAGTTCGCCAGATAAGTGCTCAAGCGTTCGTCGAGAGTGACTTCATGATGGTTCTTGGATGCGTGCAGAAAATGTCGCGTGCCGTCCTTGGTGACGTAACACAGTCCGACATGCGAGCAATGGCCCCCAGTCTGATTGGTAACGATGCCGATGATGTCGCCGCTTTGAAGCTTGGACTCCATCGCCGCCACCTTGGTCTTGGGAATGTAATGAAAGGGAAGTTGCTCCTCGCGTCGCTCAATCTGCGCCATTTGTGGCAACAGATCGGGGTTGTTTCGCAGATAGCGATAGCCTTTCCAGAGCACAGTCATCTCCTGAATCTTACGTCCTTCCAATGGAATGGTCGGGCCAACTTTTTGCGTCACGTTCAGCACATTGCCGCGTGCCTCATTGTCATACCACCATTCCGCGAGGTAGTGAATGCGCTCCAGATATTTTCCCGTGCATGAGCCGCCGCGATACCGCGTCCACTCGATCTCCTTCAGCAAATCACTTGGCGTGTAACTCTTCTTCGGCACCTCGATCATCCGAGCCAGTCCCAGGGCGATCTCAAAAAAAGTCCAGCAATCCTGCCTTTTGAAATTCGCCGATGGCGATTCCACATGATCGTCGATCTCCAACGTATAACCCTCATATTTCGTCCCACGCATAGCGTAGCCGAAATTAGCCACCCGCTGCCCCATCGGCAGCGCACTCCACTTTTCTGAAATAGCGCGATCCACCAGCGCATCAAACTCCGACTTGCCTTTGAAGGTCACGCTCTGAGGCAGGTTCTCGGTGGCGAGGAGGCAAAGTGGGAGCGAGAGAGTGAGTGCGGTGGTTAAGAAACGGATGTGCATGACTTTTTGTGACAGCAAATAACACCGTTTACTCATCACCGCCAAGCAGCTTTGCCCGCAACATGCGCTCGAAGACTTCATATATCACTGCGCGACGCTCTGCGTAAATACAGCGAATCGTCTTCCCGCCGCGGGCATAAGTGATAATGACACGAAAGCCAGCGACCCGTAGGCGACAGTAGTTTTTCAGCGGACCATCAAGCGCCTTAATATCGCCTCGCTCCCGTTCCAATCCGTGAAGCGCTGCACGCAGCGCTTTGCGCGGATCAGGTGCCAGCGAACGGATGAACTCCGCGACCTGCTGAGAAATTTCGACGCGCATCATTTGTCGAGCGCGGAGAGGGGGAGAAATTTCGTCCGACCTGCCTCATAATTCTGGATGGCCTTCATGGCTTTCGGATTGCCCAGCAAATCCAGCGTCTCAGTAATCGCCTCCATCCGCTGCGTTGAGACCAAGTAGGCGACTGTTTCATCCCGCCGCGTGATCGCGATAGAGCCTTCGGCGACGGCGGTCTTCAACAGCTGAGGCAGAAGCGCTTGGGCTTTGGTGACGGAATATGTAGATGACATGACTTAGATACATAACTAGTATCGAAAGCGAGGTCAAGTCCATATTGGTTTGGCTCACGGGCAGGCCGGTGGCATTTGCGAGTTCTGTCTGGCTCATGCCCCGCGCTTCCAGCACTTCCTTGCGGATGATTCGCCCGGGATGAACATTGGCGAGATAATCAGATTTTTTGGCCATAATCGCCGCAGAGAATGCCTGCTATGCTGAGGTCTTCGTCCACGTCTGGCCAGTTCAGGCCATTGGGCATTAGACGGATATGATCAAGTTGCTTAAGAGTTGCTGTCTCAAGTCTTGGATTGCCTTTGACTGGGAATCGTAGTTCGCGCCCGTCTTCGAGTGAGACATGAATTTGTCCACGCAAATGCCATGCTCGGACGGGGCGGGTTGATGCCGGATTGAGAACGTTATTTTTGACCATGATATTTGTTCCAGGAGTTCACTCAATATGCAAACGCCGCTTCATCACTTTCCGAAGTCGCTACATGCGTCGCCTTGTTCTCGCCAGAAGCTTGTGCAATGGATTGGCTCACAGCAGCGAACTCCATCCGTGCCATCACCAGTGCTGCGAGAATCGCTGAAGCGGGATCGCCGTTTTGTAAACCTGGAAGTGCTGCGTCCGCGATGCGATCCAGCGTGTCCTGCGGCACGAACGGCTCAAGCCCGTAGCCGATCATGCACGCCGCTCGTGAATTCGTTACATCGAGTTCCAGTAACACCAGCCGGCAATCGCTGCTGGATTCGCGGGAGGAATTGAGGCCACCGGTGTTGAAGAGCCAGAAGGCATGGGCGGCGAGGGGAATTCGCGCGTCCACGGGACAGATCACGGCGGCAAATCTTAGCTGTGGGAAAATCTGCGTCATTGCCAACAACGAAGCTGTGACGTTTTGAATTTTTGCCGGGTTGAGTGTGCCTGTGAAGTCGGTCAGTGGATATTCGATTTGAGGCGCTGCGCCGAGCACTCGGATCGTTGCCGCGAGATCGAATCCGCAATGCGAACATGCGGGCGCGCTTTCGTTTAATAATTGTCGGCAGGCCGGACAGCGCATGGGAGATAGTGCTGGAAAAATCGGAATCTACAAGATGGATTAACATCTGAGTCGAAACTCATTTAGAAGGAGCGCGTGTATGGCGAAGCCTACTCGCCCATTTAGTGTCGGGGATGTGGCCACGTTTAAAACGCGATTTTAGGCGAGTGGTCTGGCGACACACTCGCGCTCCTTCTTTTTTAGACTCGACACAAGTTTCGATGCTTGTGAGGCAAATTACCTTGCCAAAACCGCGCACTCCGCATCCAATGACGGATGCATTTCACTTCACCCCAAGAGCCACAGCTTTGCCGGCCTTGATGGTGCGGCCAACGGATTGATTCATCATGTGGCGCTTCATCACTTTCATGGTCTTCGCATTCTGGGCGACAATGGTGACGCTGCTGGTGCGGGCGACTTATTACCCAGAGGAAAGTCGTTTCGCGCAACTGCCTCCGCGCACGGTGCTGAAGATGTTTCTCGATCAGGCGAACAATTCCAGCACGCTGCATCTTTATCATGATGGTGTAAAAGTGGGGCACATATTTCTCAGTGCGCATCATGCGAGCGATCACGCAGACAGTGATGACTATTCATTGTTATTGTCTGGCTTGCTGGAGAAGGGCGCGGTTCAGGAAGTGGATGGAGCGCTATCATGGCGAATGAGCATGTTGCTGCTGGGTGCGGAGCGTTGGGGTGGCGCGAGCGGTCAGGTTCGCATGCATGACTCGGCGTCGGTTTTTGATTTCAACTGGCCGCAGAGTCAGCGGCTGCCAGCGTTCACATTGCGGAAAGGCACCGAGATCGTGGCCGATGACCAGTTGCTGCAAACGTTGATG
>JAYVQB010000492.1:0-3902 GCA_043757085.1 Verrucomicrobiota bacterium | reverse complement strand
CCTTGCAGAGCGGATGCGTGTCTTCATCAAGATCGCGATAGTCGTGTGAGAACGAGGAATTCTTCACATTGATGGTGCCCTCCGCCGTGAATGCGGTGCTGTGTCGCGCCAGCCGCGTAGGCAACACGCAGTCGAACATATCAATGCCGCGAGCGACCATCTCGATCAACTGATGCGGCATCCCCAAGCCCATCGCATAGCGCGGCTTGTCCTGTGGCAGGAACGGCTCGCTGGACTCAACCGCCGCCATCATCTCCGGCTCCGGCTCGCCCACGCTGACACCACCGACAGCGTATCCATCAAAACCCATCGCCACCAGTTCCCGCGCACTTTTCTCACGAAGGTCGGCATAAGACGAGCCTTGCACAATGCCGAAGTGCAACTGCGGCTTGCCCGCCGTGGTCGGCTGATTTTTGTCGATCCAGTCACGACACCGCCGCGCCCATCTCAGCGTGAGGTCAAGACTCTGCGAAGCGTAATCCCGCTCGCACGGATGCGGCGGACATTCATCAAAAAGCATCGCGATGTCCGACCCCAACGTCGCCTGAATTTCCATCGCCGTCTCCGGCCCAAGAAACATTGGCGAGCCATCCAGATGACTTTGGAAATACACGCCCTCCTCTTTGATCTTGCGAATCTTGCCCAGTGAAAAAACTTGGAAGCCCCCCGAGTCCGTGAGCATGGGTCGATCCCAATTGGCAAACTTATGCAGCCCGCCTGCCTCGCGCATGATTTCCATGCCGGGCCGGATGGCCAGATGATACGTGTTGCCCAAAATAATCTGCGCCCCCAGCGCGCGCAACTCATCCGGATGCACCCCCTTCACAGAACCCTGCGTGCCCACCGGCATGAAGACCGGCGTCTCGATGACTCCATGCGGCGTGACCAGCGTCCCGCAACGGGCGCGTGAATGAGGATCGGTGGCGTGAAGCGTGAACATGCGGGTGCGCATCGTGGCGCAACCACAGCGGGAAGCAAGAAGCGGATGCACGCGCTTTGTAACTTGGCACATTCGCGCCCGCAGTTTATAGGCTAGCGCATGATCGCCAATCGCATCGAACCCGCCATCAAGGGACTCATCGAGTCCCGCAATTTCTCTGCGCTGCGAGAGACCTTCAAGGAATGGCCGCTGGTGGATTTGGCGGATTTGATCACCTCATTGCCAGATGATGAACAAGTGCTGGTGTTTCGCATCCTGCCGCATGATCTGGCGGCGGACACTTTTGCGTATTTGCATTTCATCGCACAACAAAAACTGCTCAAGGCGATGGCGCGCGAGGACGTGGCCAAGATCGTCAATGAGATGCCGGCGGATGACCGCACGACCTTGTTGGAGGAATTACCCAGCGAGGCGATGCACCAGCTCATGCAGATTCTCAGCCCGGCGGAGCGCAAGGTCGCGCAAGCTCTCCTCGGCTACCCGGAGCACAGCATCGGCAGGTTGATGACGCCGGAATTCATCGCGGTGCGAGATACGATGACTGTGCGCGAGGTGCTCGATTTCATCCGCGAGCACGGCCAGGACAAGGAGACGCTGAACGTGATCTATGTGATCGAGGAACATGGGAAACTCATCGACGACCTGCGCATTCGCCATCTGTTGCTCAAGCCGCTCGATGCAAAAATTTCTGACATTCGCGATAATGCCTTCACCGCACTTCAAGCGCGCGACTCGGAATCCACTGCGGTGGATGCGTTTCGCAAATACGACCGCACCGCGCTGCCAGTGGTGGATTCCACTGGCGAGCTGGTCGGCATCGTGACCGTGGACGACGTGCTGGATGTGGCCGAGCGAGTCACCACCGAGGACATCCAGAAGATGGCGGGCGTCGAGGCTCTCGACGAGCCTTACACGACCATCTCGCTGCTGCGCATGATCAAGAAACGCGCGACGTGGCTGGTCATTCTGTTCCTCAGTGAGATGCTCACCGCCACCGCCATGCAACATTACAATGACGAGATCGCCAAGGCCGTCGTGCTCGCCATGTTCCTCCCGCTTATTATGTCCAGCGGTGGCAACTCCGGCTCGCAGGCCACCTCGCTCATCATCCGCGCGATGGCTCTGGGCGAAGTGAAACTGCTCGACTGGTTCAAGGTCATGCGCAAGGAACTCGCCACCGGATTTGTTCTCGGCCTGATCCTCGGCGTCATCGGTTTCTTCCGCATCTCACTCTGGCAATACCTGCACATTTTCGATTACGGCGAGCATCACTGGCTCATCGCCACCACGGTGGGCGTGGCGCTGGTTGGCGTGGTGCTGTGGGGCTCGGTCGCCGGCTCCATGCTGCCCTTTATATTACGACGCCTCGGCTTCGATCCCGCTGCTTCGAGCGCGCCGTTCGTGGCTACGCTGGTCGATGTCACCGGACTGCTGATTTATTTCAATGTCGCGCTCGTCGTGTTGCGGGGCACGGTGCTGTGATTTGACTTTACGAGATAGAGGCGGCGCCATTGCCGCTTATTCCAGTGCGGGTGACGCCCTCGTCACGCTGCTTGCGCAAACTGATCCAACGGCACCGCGGAATGAATATAGGCCACAACCTTGTCCAATCCTTCCTTTCCGATTGCGCGAATGCCTTCATAAACAGACGCATCGCGCGCCCGCAACGTCGCAAAGTCACCCGACTCAATGCAATCCCGCAACCTGCTATCGAGAGCTTGTCCCAGAGGATCGGAAAGCCGCAGTTGCCTGCGTTGGCAGTGAAAAAGAAGTGAGGCATGAAGACACTAAAAGTGCTTCATGCCCCAAATTCGTGGTCTATGATTGTGATATCAAGCAAAACCCAGTCACGAATGTCCACCATCATTGCCTTTCAGCCCGCCCTGCGTCCAGCACTTCCTACAATTTATGGCCCGCTGGATTACCGCGAGCAGCGCGATCTGATCATGCGCCTTGACTGCATCCTGAGTGAATCCAAGCTCGATGACGCTTTCCTCCAGGCGGCCATTTGCGATCAGGGCATCGACCCCAGCAAACGCACGGCCAAACAAAATGCGCGCTTCGCCCGCTTCAGCGCCTTGTGCCTGCGGGCCAATGTCGCGCGTCTGCTGCTGGGTCTGGCCCATCGCGAGTTCTGCGCCCGGCTGGCCGACAGCCATCTGCTGCAAGAAGCGGCGCAAACGCATTTTGCGCAGCATGAAAAAGCTCGCCAAACGAGTCGGCACCCACGCGCAGGCCCATCTTCAAGCGCTGCAAACCCGGCGGGAAGAAACCGAGTTGAGCGTTGGGCAGGCGCGCGTCATCGAAGTGCGCATCAGCAACGTCATCGAGCAATTACCCGCCGCCATCAAGCAGGCGCACGAGCGCATCATCGGTGAGCGACCCGTGAGCAATGAAGTGAAGATCCTCAGCCTCTATGATGGACAAGTGGAAGTCATCGTGCGTGGCAAAGCCAATGCTGAAGTCGAGTTTGGGAACAAACTCACGCTGGTCGAAAGTTGGCAGGGAATGATCCTGGACTACCAACTGCACGAAGGCAATCCCGCTGACAGCAACCTTGTGGAGCCTTGCATTGAGCGCATCAAAGCCAAGGCGCTGCCGATCAAAAAACTCTGGAGCGACCGCGGCATGTTCAGCCGCAAGAACGAAGAATATCTCAAAGGGCAAAACATCAGCAGCGGCCTCTGCCCGCGCGATCCTGGGGAGTTAGCCCGACGGCTGCAAGACCCCGAAGTCCAAGCCGGGATGAAACGCCGGGGCGGAACCGAAGCGCGAGTCGCGATCTTCAAAAACGTCTTCTTGGGCAACCCCGCCGCCGGGCGCAGCTATGCAGTGCGCGAACGCGCCTGCGGCTGGGCCGTGCTCACGCACAACCTCTGGGTGCTCGCGCGCCTGCCCCGAGCCAAGTCCGAGGAGGCCAAGGGAGCGAAGCCCCGGAAGTTGCCGCCGCGAGTTGAGCGAG
>JAYVQB010000491.1:0-3904 GCA_043757085.1 Verrucomicrobiota bacterium | reverse complement strand
GCCTGCCGGAGTTGAGCATTCTGCCTTGTGGCAACTCCACGGAATTCATGCGCACGGGAGCCAAGCTGGATCGTGCTCCAGAAAAGCTGGCTGATTTGTTGCGTCAGATTGATCTGCTGGGCTTTGACTGCGTGCTGCTCGATACTGCCGCTGGTTTGAGCAGTGTCACGGAAATCATCGTGCGCGGTAGCGACTGGGTCATGATTCCGCAGCAATCCGAACCGCTTGCTGTGCGCTCGATTCCGTTGCTATTGGAAACGCTGGCGCGCTTCCGTGCCGAAGGCTCGCCCATGCGCGTGGCCGGCATTCTCCTGACTATGTTGTCCGCCAGTCAAGACGCCAGTGTCAAGGTCGCGCGCGAATTACGCGAGATGCTACCGCCTGCCCTCCTTTTCAAACAAGCCATTCCGCGCGATGCGTTGTTCCTCGAAGCCAGCGCACTGGGAATGCCCATTGCCCTTTTGCGGAAGAACCCGCCGCCCGTGGCATTATTATTCGACCAAATCGCCGCAGAACTCGAGGAGCGAATCGGTTTGCCCGCACACAAAGAACAAACACAAAGCTATGCAAGTCTCCTGGATTGATCCCGCTGAAATCGCCAAGCTCGCTGCACAGCTCAGCGGGCCGCTTGAACTTGAAGAATCCCCGTCGTGGGACATCAACACTCTGCCTGACATCTCGGGCGAATCGACAGCATCGAATCCAGAAAATGCTTTTAACCGGCTGGCGGATTCCCTTGATGCTCCCGCGCCGGAGAACATTGAAAATGCAGGCCAGGTGGCGGCACCGGAGATCGGACACATACGGGAAAAGCTCAGACTCATTCGTGAAAAAGCAATGAGCGCGGGAGTGATCGCGGCACCTGTGCAGAAGATCGAAGAACTGCCTGCGGAAGTTTCCTTTGAAATACCAGCAGTCCCGGTCCCAAGACTGCCCATCACCATCTCCCTTTCACGCCCGCCCGAAGCCCCCGCACCTGCCCCGGCTCTAAAAACGGCCCCCTTTCTTCCACTGGGTGGCCCTATCTCTGAAAGGCTGGCGGCGTTCATGAAATGGTCGTCACAGATCGTGCCGTGTGAAGACCGTTTGCTGATGGACGATCACGGCGACATGCTCTGGGGCGGCGCGTCCCGCAATGAACTCGCCCTCTCAGCCATACTTGCCGTCAGCGCCAGCCTGCGGTCAGCACCTCAAGCCATGACCAGACCTGCCGCAGTGATTCACTCCCGGCTGAGTCCAAATCGCGAACTCAGCGTGCTTCCCTGTCCGACCCGTTTTGGAATGGTCACGCTGGCGCTGCTCAACGCGCCCGCCATTGATGATGAAACAGCAGCAATCTTGCGTGATGCGCTGACGCTCTGTATTGAGGGAAACTGATCGGGGGTTATTATGCCAAGCAAAACCGACAACTCTCCCGCTCAGCGACCATGGTTCCACTGGGGACTTGTGGTCGTCGCGCTCTACGTTGCGCTCATCATCGTGATCACGCTACCGGTTTTGATGCCTTGCTTCTTTTCTGACTTTACAAAAGATGGCTTCAATGTGCCGTGGGATGTTTACGCGCAAGGCTGGTATTGGATGCCGTTAGGAATTATGGCCTTGAGCCAGTTTCTCTTTTTGCGGGTGCCGGTGCGACTAACCATTGGTCGTCCAGTGTCACGGGCTTCCATCTGGTTGCCCGTGATCGTTTCAGGCTTCTGGTTTGGGTGCTTGGTTCTAGGCTATGGTGCTACAGTGGTTGAGTTGCTGAAGTTTCAAAACAGCGATTGGACAAGTATTATAATTGGTGCTGCCATTATTTCATGGATCGTCTGGGCGGGGGTATTTTATCGCATCAGCCGCACAAAGAAACCTGGGGATATTGTCACCCAGCAGTCGAGCTGGCTGCTGCGCGGAAGTATTCTGGAACTTCTGATCGCGGTGCCCTCTCATATCGTGGCGCGAGGACGCGGAAACTGCTGTGCAGGCATCATGACCTTTTTTGGCATTACCATGGGGATTTCCGTGATGCTGCTGTCATTTGGCCCGGCTGTTTTCCTGCTTTATTATGCGCGTTGGAAAAGGCTGCACCCTTCGCAGTGAAAAATTTTGCAAAATCGGGGGTTGCCTTGTCCACAAATGAGCTAATGCTGGCGAGTCTCCTCCACTGAGCCGTGCGGACGGCCAACCGGTCTCCATCTCAACTTGAGGATCATTCACGACAACTACCCAACGAACATAGAACAATGAAGGACGATTTTGATGATACGGATTATTTGCCCGGCGAGATCGCCTGGAATGAACTTGTGACCCAGGACATCAAGGGCTCACGAAATTTTTATACCGACCTTCTCGGTTGGGAAGCGGTGCCCTTTGCCGACGATTTGGAATACGAAATCTTCCAGGTGGACGGTGAAAACGTGTCCGGGCTGATGAAAGCAAAGAATGCAGGAATGCCCACCATGTGGATTCCTTACATCGCTGTGGAAGATATCGCCGCAACTTTGTCTGATGCCGTAAAGCTGAAGGCCACGAAGCTCATGGGTCCCATGTCGGTTCCCACTGTCGGGCAAGTTGCCGTCATCAAAGACCCACAAGGCGCTGTCATCGGATTTCTGCAAAGCGAGTAACGAAGCTCTGCAGTTCGACAACAGAGGCCAGTCATCGTGCAGGCCAGACCCATGAAAGAAACCACCGTCGATGGTCCCAAGACCACTCGATGGGTGTTGAAGTCTGCGGAATGCAAGGCGCTGGCGATTCACCGTATCGCGCATCTTGGTATCGAGGAAGCCGTGGCTCCGTATGAGCGGGTGCGACTCCATCCGAGCGGCAGCTTCATCATGATCTGCGTGGAAGGCAGTGGCCGCGTATTGCTGGACGGACGCTGGCAAAACATTGGCAAAGGCACGGCCTGTATCGCGCCACCACGGGTGCCGAATGCATTTCACGCCCTGCCCGGAAGAAAATGGCGCGTCCTGTGGTTGCGCTATCATGAGCCAAGTTTCGTCAGCCCGATGGCCAGCGCAGCCTCGCCGGTGAAGGTGAAGATTAATGTCGAACTGCTCCTTCCGATTTGGGAAGGGCTGCGCGCCGAATGGCAAAGCACGCGCGACTCGAAGGCATTGCATCATTGGATTGAACTCATCCAACATCATGCCCGTCGCCTAGTTGAACCGTGGCGACGTGACGAACGCCTGCGCGCTCTCTGGACCAACGTGCAGCAATGCATTGCTGATGACTGGTCGGTGGCATCTCTCGCTCATGAGGCACATGTCAGTGAGGAACACTTTAGACGCCTGTGCTGGAAAGAACTGGGGCGCAGTCCCATCGCTCATCTCACGTCACTCAGGATGCAGGCTGCGCAGACGATGCTGAGCGCGACGCACGACAAGCAGGAATTTATTGCGAAAACCGTGGGTTACAAAAGTCCGGTGGCGTTTTCGCGGGCCTTCAATCGCTGGATCGGCTGCTATCCCTCGGAGTATCGGGCGCGAATTTGACGCAGGTGTGTTTCAGTCAGTTGCATGTGGACATATCGCTGAGAATTTGCTGCAATGTGCGGGGTTTAGTAATCGCTCATGCACTCAACAATTGTCTCAAACCCTGATGTCGTCCTGATTGGGAGCGGCATCATGTCGGCCAATCTAGGTGCCATACTCAAACGCCTAGAGCCGCGACTCAGCATCCAGCTTTATGAAGTCACAGAGGGTCTCGCCCAGGAAAGTTCCGATGGATGGAACAACGCCGGCACAGGTCATGCGGGCATTTGTGAACTGAGCTATACACCGAAGCGCGAGGTTGATGGCTCGGTAAACGTGAGCAAGGTCATCGAAATTTTCGAGCAGTTCGAGCATTCCAAACAGTTCTGGAGCTATGCGCTTGAAAGCGGCATGATTGAGCGGCCAAAAGAATTCATCAATCAGGT
>JAYVQB010000490.1:0-3906 GCA_043757085.1 Verrucomicrobiota bacterium | reverse complement strand
TGCATTCAAAAAAAACTGAGTTGAGGATCAGCTTTCCTTCTGTTGTTGAACTGAGTCTCCCATGCCACATCATCAGTCGAGCAATAACGAGAATAGCTGAAGTTTGGGACAGTGACTGGCTTCCTTTTTTTAAGCAGAGAAACAATGTGTCGGCCAATTGCTTCTCCAAGCCCCACTGGAACGGCATTACCGATTTGACGATATTGGTCAATTAGAGTGCCGGCCATCTTCCAATCGTCTGGGAACTGTTGAATACGCTTGTATTCTTCGATGGAAAGCGGCCGATCTTCCACTGGGTGACAGAGGTCTGTAGCTGGCATTGCTGGATGAGTAACTAGTGTAGGACTTGGTTTATCCCATGCAATGCGACGATAAAACCCCGTCTTTCCGCCTCCAGCAAAATAACTGGCACCGAGTGCCTCTTTTTGAAGTTTTTCGGGAAGGTGCTTCCAATACTGCCCGTCATTGAGCATTCTGTAATATTTCAAACGTTTTTCAGGAAAATTGACGTGATGATATTTTTCTTTTTCCAATCCTACAAAGGCTTCACGCACAGTCCGCCAGCGTAAAAGTCCATAACTTTCATCCTCAGAATGTGTTGGAGTTAGGTATGGAACCTTCTTCCCATTACGTGAGCAAATAATAACCACACGCTCCCGAGATTGAGGCACACCAAAATTGGCAGCGTTGTAAAGATTGAAAGATACACCATAGCCACCTGCGCGTAGGAGACCAATGATGTGCTGAAGTGCACCACCTTTTTGTTCGTCGGGAGTAAGCGGTGGAAATCCGAAACCTCTCCGCTCATGCGGGCGATGATCAAGGGGAGCAGACAAGAGGCCGCGAACATTTTCAATCACTACATAATGCGGCTGAAGCTCGAGAATTCTGTCGATGAATGTCAGAAAGACATTTCCACGTGAATCTTGGAAACCCTCGCGCTTACCAGCTGTGCTAAATGCTTGGCAAGGCGGGCCACCAACGATGAGGTGAATATCTTCTTTCTCCCCGAGACCAGCTAAACTGCGAATTTGGCTGGCTGAGTAATCATTAATGTCGCCAATGAGCGCGGTATGAGGTCGGTTGAGGGTAATCGTTTCACGACATGCCTTATCAATTTCAGAAACAAGCAATATTTCCAAGCCTGCACGCTCCAGCCCCTGATCTAATCCCAGTGCTCCGGAAAAAAATGATAATGCATTAAAATTTCCTTTTGGCCTTGTTTTTCTGGCGCGATCAATGACGCACTTTTCTGTAAGATCGTCCTTCATTCGATGTGAATGAAGGGTTTCTTCGGGGATCAGCCATGCATTTCCATGGCGGCTCGCAGGGACGCGACCACTATTGATTAGTTTTCTGATGTATTGCTCGGTGCAATTTAGCAATTGAGCCGCCTGCTTTGTAGTGATAAAACCGCTCATAATGTTTCGAGTGCGAAACTAATATTTAGTCCCCCGCCTCTGTCAACTGTCAAAGCATTAATAATTAGGCTTTTTTGAGTGCTAGAAGGTATTTTTTAACAAAATCTTTAAATCCAATTTCAGAAAAACCAGCCTTCAAGACGGAATCAGGAAATTCGCCCCAATTGCTTCCGGGTTTTTTTGAAAAGGTGCGAAACCATTTTTGAATGTCTGTTCCCGCGCGGATAGCGCTGCTTGATGAATTTTCGCTATTGTCCCGATTTTTTACTTGAAGAACTTTCCATTTGCGTTTTCCATTAGTGGGCGGCTGCAAAAAATCAGCACCTTTAACAAGCGAACCTGAAATCCAGACCCATCCTTTAGGTTCTAATCCATCCGCAAGATATCGTTCCAACAAATCACCAACCATATTCTCAGCACCCATCGAAAGCAGATGCTCGCGTTTGATGCGAACTAAGTCAGTCTGAGCAATTCCGAAATATTCTTGTAATATGTAGCTAACCATTTCGTCAGGCACTGTCGAAGGTGGTTCTGGCTTTCTAGGAGCGCGGGCATTCACAAAAGTAATTGCCGCAGCTTGGATGTATTCAAGGCTCCCAACCTCCACATCCTTTTTGCGTAATTTTGATGCGGCGTTCGGATTTTTTTCTAAAAAGCGTATGATCGTGGCGAACTTCTTCGCCAATGCGGGTTCTCCATTTTGTGTGATAGTTTCTTCCGCGACTTTTTCAGCATTTGGAATAAATGTCATATCAATTTTTTGTATTAAGCCTAATTGTTTTATACAGTGATAACGATCTGGTAAATTGTGGACGCGTCGGTAATAGTGCAGGTGATCGGCAATCGTTTTGAGGTAAGTAAATCAATTGTTTACAAGCACCCACTCAAAACCCAAACCCCTTCGGCATCCCAGGCATGCCACCGCCTTTGCCGCCGCCGCCCATCATGTTGCCCATGAGACCGCGCAACATGCCTTTGTTCTTCATCATCTTGCGCATCATGTCGAACTGCTTGAGCAATTGATTGACCTCCATGACGGTGCGGCCACTGCCTTTGGCGATGCGTTTGCGGCGGCTGCCGTTGATGAGTTCCGGGCGGGTTCGTTCTTGCGCGGTCATGGAGAGGACGATGGCCTCGACATGGCTCATGCGTTTCTCATCGACTTTCATGTCTTTCATCTTGCCCATGCCGGGTAGCATTCCGAGAAGGGATTCCAAGGGGCCGAGCTTGCGCATGAATTTCATCTGCGCGAGGAAGTCGGTGAAGTCGAACTTGGCGGACTGCATCCGCTTGGCCATGCGCATGGCGTCGGCTTCATCAATCTGCTCGGCGGCTTTTTCCACCAGGCCCACGACATCGCCCATGCCGAGGATGCGGTCGGCCATGCGGTCGGGATGGAAGATTTCCAGTTGATCAATTTTCTCACCGACACCGACGAATTTCACCGGACAGCCGGTGACTTGTTTCATGGAGAGCAGCGCGCCACCTCGGGCGTCGCCGTCGAGCTTGGTCATGATGAGGCCGGTGACGCCAATGGCTTCGTTGAAGGTCTTGGCGACGCTCACGGCTTGCTGACCGGTGGCGGCGTCGGCGACGAGCAAGACTTCGTTCGGCTCGATGAGTTGTTTGATTTTCTTGAGTTCATCGAGCAGCGCGTCATCGACTTCCTGACGGCCTGCGGTGTCGAAGATGGCGATGCCGCCGCCTTGTTGCTTGATCCAGTCGAGGGATTGTCGCACGACTTTCACGGAGTCTTTCTCGCCTTCGGCTGGTTGGTAAACCGGAACGCCAATGGATTCGCCGAGCACCGCGAGTTGCTTCACCGCTGCGGGACGGAATACGTCACAAGCGATGAGCAATGGTTTTTTGCCCTGCTTCTTCAAGTGAGCGGCGAGCTTACCCGAGGTGGTGGTCTTGCCGGCGCCGTTGAGGCCGGCAATGAGAATGCGCTGCGGTGGGCTGATGTCGAGCGCGACTGTGCCACCGCCGAGAAGGGTTACGAGTTCATCGCGAAAAATTTTGACGATCTGCTGGCCGGGAGAAACAGTGCGGAGAACTTCCTCACCGAGCGCCTTGGTTTTGACGGCTTCGATCAGGTCTTTGGAGACTTTGAAATCCACATCGGCTTCAAGAAGTGCGAGCCGGATTTCGCGCATGGCATCGGCGATGTTGGATTCGCTGATCTTGCCTAGACCACGAATTTTCTTGAAGGCGGACTCGAGTTTTTCGGTGAGAGCGGAGAGCATGATTGGGAATTAGGAATGAAGAATGCGGAATGATCAGCGGGATGAGTTCGGCTGGGTGGTGGCCTCGGTTATCTCTTGAGGCAGATAACTTGCTTTTTGATTGATCTGGAATTTCCAACTGATGATTTCGTCTTTGTCGGCATTGGTGCGTCTGAATCCAAGTGTCGCAGTGCAGTCGTCGAGCCGGATGCGCTGGGGGATCTGGTAGCGCACGGTCTGATTCGTGGTGTCGAACTCTA
>JAYVQB010000489.1:0-3907 GCA_043757085.1 Verrucomicrobiota bacterium | reverse complement strand
TGGTTAGCACAAACAATGCCCTCGTGCGGGCTTTCCTGCCACATTTGCTGGGTGGACTTCTGACGGATTTGAATTTTGCATTTGGCATCCGGCTGCTTCGTCAGCACTTTGCTCCATGTCGCTGACCGTTCTTTCCCATCCGCTCGTTGATTCGTTGCTCACCGAATTGCGGGATAAAAACACCGTGCCCTCGCGCTTCCGCCGCCTGTGCAATCGAATCACCACGATCCTCGCGATCGAAGCCCTGCGCGATTTGCCCACTGAATCGGCAACAGTCGAGACGCCGATGGAAACTTTTTCCGGCAAGAAGTTGGGCTGCGGAGTTTTGATTGTGCCTGTGTTGCGCGCCGGATTGGGCATGGTCGAGCCGATCCTTGCTCTCGTGCCCAATGCACAAGTCGGCCACGTCGGCATCGAGCGCGACCATGAAACCGCATTGCCACGTTCTTATTACTCGAAGATCCCTGCGCTCCACGGTCAGCGCATTCTCGTGGTCGATCCGATGCTGGCGACCGGCGGCACCGGGCTTCATGCCATCCGCTCCATTAAGGAACGGGGTGGAACGAACATCACTGTCTTGAGCATCATCGCCGCGCCGGAAGGCGTGGCTGCGATTGAAGCCGCCGCGCCCGATGTATCTATTTTCACAGCGGCACTCGACCGTTGCCTGAACGCGCAGAAATACATCTTGCCCGGCGTAGGCGATTTTGGTGACCGATTGATGGGGACGATTTGATGACTTTTCTGGGAAGATGGGACTCTGGGCTATTCACCCAAACGGGCGTGACGCCCGTCTGATGGGAATGGCACTTCAGCAACGCCCTCGCCGATCTTTGAATTTGCATTTGAAGAGGCTCCAAGCGTGATAGAATGCGGCATGATTCTTTTACGACTCGCCATCATTTGCGCCATTCTGGTTTCATCATTGCCCGCTGCCGACGGGAAAAAACTCGTCATCGGCATGGACGCGACTTATCCGCCGTTTGAAACGGTGAATGCGCAAGGCGAGTTTACTGGAGTGAGCGTGGACTTGGGGCGGGAACTGGCGAAGCAGTTGGGGCGCGAGGTGGAATTTCGGAACATCAATTTTGACGGACTGATCACGGCGTTGAAGACGGGGAGCATTGACCTGATTATTTCCTCAATGACGGCGAATGACGAGCGGCGGAAATCCATCGACTTCTCTGAGCCTTATGTGAAGACGGGCATCGCATTGCTCGCTTCCTCCAAATCATCCGTGCAAAACCTCGATGACCTCAAGAAAGCGGGGCGTCGCGTGGTAGTGAGGCTGGGCACGACCGGTGAGCAGTTCGCGCGAGCATCATTACCTGATGCCAAGCTGATCTCGCTGGATTCAGACACAGCCTGCGTGATGGAAGTGGCGAAGGGCGGGGCGGATGCGTGGATTTATGATCAGCTCTCGCTGATGAACCATCATGCGAAGCATCCCGATACGACGCGCGTGCTCTTGAAGCCAATACGCGAGGAGGTCTGGGCCATTGGCTTGAAAAAAGGCAACGATGAATTGCGCAAGCAGGTGAATGAATTTCTCACAAAATTCCGCGCGGACGGTGGCTTTAAAAAGCTTGGTGAGAAGCACCTTGCGAAGGAGAAGAAGCAGATGGAAGAGCAGGGGATTCCTTTTGTGTTTGATTTGTAAGACCAACTGTCATCCGAATCGGAACATGTAGCGCTTGACGTGTCGCCCCTTAGCGGCTGAAATGGCGGGCCTATGACTGAAGCATTTCCCGACATCCAGAAAATAAAATTCGAGGGGCCAAAATCCCGCAATCCACTTTCTTTCAAGCATTACAACGCTGATGAAGTGGTCGCTGGCAAGACGATGCGCGAGCAGCTTCGCTTCGGCGTGGCTTACTGGCACGCGATGCGCAACACGCTGGCTGATCCCTTTGGCGCAGGCACTTCGCAGAAGCCGTGGGATGACGGCACCAACAGTGTGGCCAATGCCCAGAAGCGCGCGCATGTTTGCTTCGAGTTCATGGAGAAACTTGGCATCGACTACTATTGCTTCCATGATCGCGATGTCGCTCCCGAGTGCGACACGTTGGCGGAGAGCAACAAGGCGTTCGATGCTGTGGCAGACACGCTGGAGCAGTTGCAGAAAGACACTGGCAAGAAGCTCCTCTGGGGCACGGCCTGCCTTTTTGCTCATCCTCGCTACAATCAAGGTGCGGCCACTTCGCCCAACGCCAACGTCTTCGCTTACGGAGCCGCGCAGGTGAAGAAGGCGCTGGAAGTGACGCATCGCCTCGGCGGTGAAGGTTACACATTCTGGGGTGGGCGCGAAGGTTATGCGACGCTCTGGAACACGAACATGAAACGTGAGATGGATCATCTCGCTGCGTTCCTCCACATGGCGGTGGCACATAAGAAGAAGATTGGTTTCCAAGGACCGTTCTACATTGAGCCAAAACCGCGGGAGCCTTCCACGCATCAGTATGATTCTGATAGTGCCGCTTGTTTGAACTTCCTCCGCGAATACGGGCTGATGGAGCACTTCAAGCTCAACATCGAGACCAATCACGCCACGCTGGCGGGACACTCGATGCGCCATGAACTCGAAGTGGCACTCGCGGCGAATGCGCTCGGTTCCATTGATGCGAACACGGGCGACGAACTCATCGGCTGGGACACGGATCAGTTCCCCACGAACATTTATCTCACCACGCAGATCATGCTAGTGCTGCTGAAGATGGGCGGATTCACCACGGGCGGATTGAATTTCGATGCCAAGGTGCGCCGCGAAAGTTTTGAGCCGGTTGATCTTTTCCACGCGCACATCGGAGGCATGGATACCTTTGCGCGTGGCCTGAAGACCGCTGCGGCTATCATCGAGGACGGACGTCTCGGGAATCTGCTCAAACAACGCTACAGCACATTCGACAGCGGCATCGGAGCGCAGATTGAACGCGGTGAAGTTGGCTTTGAAGAACTTGAAGCTTACACGCTTAAGAACGGCGAGCCGATGTTGGCCAGTGGGCGTCAGGAAATGCTGGAGAACTTGATCAACGAGTTCATCTGAAGACCGTAAGTCATTGAAACAAAAAGCCGCCGCAGGAAACTGAGGCGGCTTTTTTGCGTGGTTGCGGCTGATGTGAATTTATCAGTCGGCAGGATAGCGGTAGCGGCCTGTTAGGGTAAATTCAAGCAGCCGGTCTTCGATGCAGGGTCCCCATCCCATATTATGGACGATCCAAGGGCGTGCACCGCCAGTGGGCGAGGGGACCACGATGGCAATATGAGATTTGTTTTCCTGAGTCCTGCAGGTGATAATATCGCCCGGTTTGTAGTCATCAACTTTGCGGGTCACCGGCAATGATTTTCCGTGGCGAGCGAAGAAGACCTGAAGGTTTGGCAAGTTTCGGTGATCTATGTTGGTATCGGGTTTCGCGTCCTTCTTGTTCTTGGCGTAGGAAGCGAAACTGTCCATCATGTCCAGATAGATTTTTTCCTGCAAATCTATTCCTATCGAGCGGAAGCTACGAACGATGTCATCTGCCGCATTACCAGTATTGACGGGCACGTCTCCTCTAGGGAATTTAATTTTTTTGTAAGTGTCATCGAATTGCGTGATGTGCCTCGCCCGTTCGAGTGCGGCGCGTGCCAGAGCGGTTCCCGTCGAGCTGTCATGCTCGTCCAAATGAAAATTCGAGTATGAGGTCAGCTCAATCTGATGTTTGATATTGAGCTGCGACCACAGCAGGGCGGGGTAAGACGAATGCTGCCATCCGAGAGTAGCCAAACTCACGACTATAAGGCTCAGAAGTTTTATCGGGGTAAACAAAATGGGTGGATTTAATTATGGATATTATAATCATAACCGACTCAAATGTCGTTACTTATAGCTAAACTTGAGAAATATTTTTTCTTTTAACAAATGTAACTT
>JAYVQB010000488.1:0-3913 GCA_043757085.1 Verrucomicrobiota bacterium | reverse complement strand
AACAGAGTGTATCTACCACCGTCAGCTAAAAAATTGCAAGTAACATTTTCGACGTCATCGCGTTTTTGAACATGAAACTTGATCCGCCCATTGTTGGGTCTGCAATTATTACTCCTCAAGCAATGCCCGCAAATTATCAGACAGGTCTAGTTTTTCTTTTCAGGCGCAACATTGGTCCACCGCGCCCGTATCTCCGCCAGCGCCCACTGCGCATGCTCCGCGATGAGCGGATGCTCATCTGCGGCGGCAGTCTCCAGCGCGGGAATATCATCCTGCGTGCCCACATTGCCGAGGGCGACGCAGACGTTGCGCAGAAAGGCGGGACGCTTGATGCGCTTGATCGGTGACTTGCGAAACATTTTGCGGAATCCATCATCGGTAAGCTCAAGAAAATCTCGCAGCTTCATCGCGAAGACCTGATCGCGCGCCTGAAATGCGGCCTCGTTAGTTTCTTACATTTTACCTGTCCCTATGGCTATGTTGGTGGCCATGCACGGATCATGCACAAAGATTTGCGCGGTGTCAATATGCCCGCTTACGCGGAAAAAGATCGCGTCCGTATTTACACGAGAGGACTTTCTTACATTTTATCTGCCCCTATGGCTACTATGGCTAAGCGCCACCGGCTGTGAACTGCTTCATAATATGCTGCGTTGTAGCACGCTTACCGAAAGGTTGTGGCGGAGCCGGTGAGCTTTGCGAGCAGCGCAAACGAAGGGCTGGTTCATTGGCGGGTGCGGAGCTGTGACGCTTTACGCGGAGCCGCAAGCGAGCGGCTTTGAGCGAGAGAAGCGCGTCTACTTGCTCAACTTCACAACGTAATTGTCGATCCAGTTATGAATAGGCCAGCCCCTTCTCTCAACGGTATAAAGCGACCACAGCCCCGAACCCTCCTGTTGCGCAAATTTTTTGCCCGCAGCTTGCACCTGTGGGTCATTGATTTGAGCTGCGATGTTCAATGATAATTCTACGCCAAGCGCATTCTTCGTTCCATCCGACAACGCTTGCGCAACGACCTGATTTGCTTTCTCGGAACCGCCTTGATTGAAGATAAGATTGACAGTTGCGATCTGGACAACTGATGGAATCTGACTATCGAGTGCCAATTCAAGAGCTTGCTTCGCCTGGGGGCTCTGGATGCTGCCCAAATACTTGAGGGCTTGTTGACCCAACTCGAAACCTGGCTGGCCTGGCGCTGGCGTGCCGACAAATCCGAGTTTTGCATTGATTGCGTGCTGCGCTGTCTCAATCAGATAATTGATCGCAGCTTGGTCACTCGTCATCGTTGCCAGAGCAAAAGCAGCGGCGCTCTTAAGTTCCGGCTTGGGACTGCTTTGAAAAACAGAAGTAATTTGAGGAATGAACTCTGCTGCACCGATTATCGCATACTCTGAGAGAACCGAACTGTCAGCAATAAAACCAAATTGGGCCGCCTGGGGGTATCTAATTCCAAGTCTTGACAATGCAGTCAACAGGTCTCCGTTTCTAGTCCGCGAATAAAGGTCAATAATAGAGGCTGATGCTTCCATTTCCCTAAATTTTGCCAAGGTCTGAGCAGCTTCAATTCGCACATCTTGCCCAATTCCATCAATGGGATCGATCGATTGAACCAGAGCAACCAACATTGAAAACCCACTTCGATCTCCTGCCGTGAAAAGGGCATGCGCGGCATTGTAACGAACGAATGGATTGGAGTCCGTAAGGTATGACTGAAGCACAGGAACCACTTCGCTCATTTTCCAATTTCGCGAATAGACAGAATCAAGGAAGGCGCGGCTGATTTCGCCCTTGTCACCGCTGGCAACAGCGTCCTTCAGGTATTTCGAAGCCGGAGACACTCGTTTTAAAGCACCAGATTTTTCCAATGCTCCGAAGATGATCTCGAAGCCTTTCTTTGCCAGCTTTTTGTCGTAAACAGGCGGATCGGGTGAAGCCTGTTGAGTTGATGCCCCCGAAGAAGAATGCTTTTGGTTCTCGTGCTGCGGAAAAACAATTTGTTGATGAGGAGTAAAAAGCCACCAGACGCCAAAAACCAGTCCGATGGCCAAACCAACGATTACCCCTCGGTAAATCCAGATATTCCTTTTCATTTTACAGACAGCTTCGTCGGTGGTGTTGGCCACGTGCCATAAGGAACGCTATTCACAAATGGCTCCACCTGACCATTCATGGGAAGTAAATAATCTCTATCATACGAAATTTCGCGGAAACCATTCTGCTTTTCGTGAACAGTAGCCTTGTAAATGTTCAGGTTGTTGAATGGATGCTGTCCCGCAACAACCCCACTCCCATCCTTCCAAGTAATATCCACACTGGTCTTGACGCTCTGTTCGACAGCGTGATCGGAGTTTACCTGGCACATGATCTCAGAGAAAATCCATGGCACGTCTCGGCCGAACATACGCCAGTTCACGTTTTGGCCATCGCTTCCAATTCGGCCAGAGGCATAACCGGATCGCTGTGACAAATCAGCGCTCAATTGTTCACTGCCGTTTTTGCTATTCCTCTCAGGGTCCAGCGATAACACCGTCCAGGTGGGGTTGCTCCAAAAACCAAGATCAATCGTCCCTGCGGGAATGTTGAGCTTCGTCTTACCAATTGCAGCAACATTGGCCAGTGTTTTGAGTGTGGCTTGGTCAATCTTTCCATCCGGTGTCAGCGAAAAGCGGAACTGATAGTGATGCAAAATCCGAAATTTCCCGTCCGACACTGTTTTGTCTAGTGCTGTGGCGGCTATCTGGCCTGGAGCGGTTGGGCTATCGACGGAACCGTTGAGCGCGTTCTGCATCATCCAGAAGCGGTGACCATCGGTTACAGTGCCAATACCAGCGGGCCAGCTTGAATCAAATGGACCTTGATGGGTAACCCCGTGTGGTGTGGCTCCGTAAGCAGCAAATTCCACCATGCCGAAAGCAGAATTTGGCGCAGGTGCGATTACAAGGGCTTCGATAATTGGCAGCGAGAGTGAGACGGTTCCCATGTAGGTGCCCAGCCATCCGAGAACATCATTGATGATCGCATAGCGGAAAGAGATCGACTCAAACCAACCAGGCGCATCCGCATCGTGAGTGTTCGTTGCAATGATCTGGCCGATGACAAGATAGTCCTCCGTCCTCCAGCCGATTTTCTGCTGAAATGTGGCGGCGCTGGTGCCTCCACCTGAAGAACTGATTGTGCATGACATCGTATAAGTGCCTGGCTTCCAAGTGAGCGACTGGTTTTGCTGTGGGTCATTGCCGCCATCGGCGATCTTCCACTCGTTGATTCCAGTGCCGGACGGGCCTGTAATGCTTTCTGGCCCCTCTGCTCTCCAAGTGAAAGTTGACGTCGATGCATCAGGAAGGTTGATCTTCCAGCACACCATGTCTCCTGTGGTCTTGCCTGAATAAACCGGCTGCCCGTTCGCGTTCGTTGCGTCGGCCCATTTCTTTTTCAAGTCATCACTGTTGGCCACCTTTATCTCCACCGGCGTGAGGCTAACCTCCGCAATAAACGCACCATATGTTGCCGAGGATAGCGGCTCGAAGGCAATCCAGACGTCAGGATTGTTTTTGAGCATTTCCTCGGTCAAGGTGAACACAAGGAATTGCTGCGGCCAGTCCTTTACTTGCTTGTAGCTGGATTGCTTGAGCGGTTTATAAACGTAAGTCTCAGGCTTGGGAGAAGTGGTTACAGGCACACCACCCAAGCTGCCATCGGAGTCTGCGGGCTTGGCAAACACATGCACTTTATACGCCCCGTCGCCCGCTTGATTCTGGTTGCGGCACAAGTCACGCCAACTGAGCACATAAGTGCCTGCTTTAGAAGTGCCCTTTTTGGCACTGGCAATCTTCTGTTCTATACCCCGGCTGGTGCCACTGGCGTTCAGTTCCACAAACTGCACGCCGGAGGCATCACGCCAGACTTCAATTTG
>JAYVQB010000487.1:0-3916 GCA_043757085.1 Verrucomicrobiota bacterium | reverse complement strand
TGCCGGTTCTCATTTATTCGGGGCGAAGCTAAATCAGGAGAAGTTCTCCACCGGCCAGAGGCACGGTGGGACACACAGGCCGGAGGCGCTGTGTTACTTCAGCGAAGCGAGATCATGGGAAGTTCAGCACCGGTCAGAGGCACGGTGGGACACACAGGCCGGAGGCGCTGTGTTACGCATGCGGGTTATTAAGAGCCAACCGCTAAGCTCCATGTGAATTGAGTCCGTTAAATTCTTGTGTGACTGTGTGTTTCCGTGCAAAGTCCGGGCTTCTCATCCATGGGAGCTTATTTAATCCGCCGTCTGCTTCTGATTCCTCCGACCTTGATCGGGATGACGTTGGTTGTGTTCTTTATCATCCGCTTCACGCCGGGCGGGCCGATGGAACAGGCGCTGCTGGAGGCGCGGATGAAACAGCAAGGCGAGCGCAGTGGTGGCGGCAAGCAACAGTCTGCGGGGCTGACACCTGCTCAGTTGCTCAAACTTCAGGAGCAATATGGACATGACAAGCCGTTCCACGAAGCCTATGCGGCGTGGCTCGGTGTATTGCCGAAAGAGATCAATCGTTCGCGCGCAAATTTCTCTGAAGGAAAATCGGACACGGCGGTGAAAATTCCAGGCACTGCGAATATTGTCACGGTAAAGCGGACAGGTGATGACAGGGCGGAAATAATTCCAGCGGAAGGCATCGATCTTTCCCTGTGGCGCGCGCGCATCATTACGCCGGAGAAACAACGGAGCGAATGGGAGAAGGCGAATCCGGGGCGGAAGCTCGATGCCGCCCAGCCGTATGTGGCGGTGATTTATCAGCCGAAGTTTGCTGGTGTGATGCAAGGGAACCTCGGCGAATCCACGCGATACAGCGAACCGGTGTGGACGATGATGAGCCGTCGCTTCCCAATTTCACTCTTCTATGGCATCACCTCTCTCTTGCTGACTTATATTGTCTGCGTTCCTCTGGGTGTCCTGAAGGCAATCAAGCATCGGACGCCGGTTGATACTGTCACATCAGTTCTGATTTTCTTTGGTTATGCGATCCCAGCGTTCGCGCTTGGTGTGTTCCTGATGGTCATATTCTCGGCGCGTCTGCGATGGTTTCCCTTGGAAGGATTTGTCAGCGCGGATTTTTCCGAGCTGGGATTCTTCGCCAAGATCGGCGACCTACTGCATCACGCGGTGTTACCGTTGACATGTTACATGGTGGGAAGTTTTGCCTCGCTTACGATGCTGGTGAAGAACAATCTTCTCGACCAGCTCGCGAGCGACTATGTGCGCACGGCGGTCGCCAAGGGCGTGCCGTTTAACAAGGCCGTGGTGGGTCATGCGCTGCGCAATTCGTTCATTCCCGTGGCGGCGACGATGGGGCAGGCACTGACAATTCTCGTGGCTGGGAGCTTCCTCATCGAGCGCATTTTTGACATTGATGGCTTCGGCTTGATGGGCTTCAACGCACTTCTGGAAAAGGACTATCCCATTGTGATGGGCACCGTCTTATTAGGAGGTCTGCTTCTTATGCTGGGCAATGTGCTTTCCGACATCATCACCGCGCGCCTCGATCCGCGCATCCGCTTTGAGTGACACATGAACCGAAAGCTTTCCATCGCTGCCATTGTCATCGGGTTGCTCGCCATCATGGGTGAACTGTGCGGACTGCTGCTTCCGTCTGTGTCGTGGTTATTCAGCATGGGGCCGGTGTTTGGCTGGACGACTTGCGCGCTGCTGGTGCTCGGTGGCGTCGCCGGACTGATCTGGCTGCCACGAGAGATTCGATGGACGCCCGTGACGCAGCAACGCTTCCGTCGCTTTCGCAGCATCAAGCGTGGCATGTGGTCGCTGCGAATCATCTTCGCATTGATCGTGGTCGCCTTGCTTGACCAGGCGATTGTGGGGCGTCGTGCGCTCTTCGTCCGATGCGATGGGAAATCGTATTTCCCCGCCTTCGTGAAGCAACGACATCAGGCGAATGAATTCGGGCTGACGGGTGAACAGGAAGTGAACTATCGCGATCTGAAACGAACACTGTCACAGGAGCAGCGCGGATTTGTCATCATGCCTTGCGTGCCTTGGGATCAGGTGCTGGACTCGGACACGAAGCAAACCATCAAGCTTGAACAGCGCTCTGGAAAATGGTTTGCTGTTGGCGCGAAGGAGCCATTCTCGGGTCGGGCGCGCAGTTACTATGCTGATGCGCCGGAAGCCAAGCACAGCGATATCCGTTTGCGTCGAGGTCTGGTGGATGGCGAATGGCTTGGCTATGCGAGGAACGGCGCTTTGGCCGTGTCTGCGGCCTACAAGGCCGGCGAGAAGACGCGTGCGAAGTGGACGGGCGAGATGCCGGAAGCGGATTTCGAGAATGCAGCCACCACGCCTCTGGAATCGGCGATCTATCCGCCCATACCGCCGATAGGGGAGCCGGGCCATTATCTCGGCACCGACAGCAAAGGGTGGGATGTCTTGGCGCAAATCTATGGCGGCTGGCAAGTGAATCTGAAGGCGATACTGCTCTACCTGGCGTTCACCTATGGAGTGGGGGTAACGGTTGGATCGCTCATGGGTTTCCTCGGCGGCATCTTTGATCTCACGATGCAGCGCATCATTGAGATCATCGAGGAGCTTCCGTTTCTTTATATCGTGATGATCGTTGTCAGCATTGTGACCGTCGCAGAAATCAGTCTGCCGATTCTGCTCGGAGTCATCTGTCTGTTCTCATGGACAAGCCTGACTTACTCACTGCGCGCACTGGCGTATAAGGAAAAGGAACGTGACTATGTCGCTGCGGCGCGGCTTCAGGGCGCGGGCACCTGGCGCATCCTGACACGTTACTTGCTGCCGAACATGCTGGCGACCGTCGTGACCTATGTGCCATTCAGTGTCGCAGGAATCATCTCGTCACTGACTGCGCTTTCATTCCTTGGGTTTGGGTTGCCTGAGACTTATGCCTCGTGGGGCTGGCTCTTTGATGACGGCATGAATCATCTCAATGCGTTGTGGATTTCCCTGTCCATGTTCGTTGCGATGGTGTTCGTGCTCATTCTCGTCACGTTCGTAGGCGAGGCCTTGCGCGAAGCGTTTGATCCGAAAAAATTCACGACTTACCAATGATGCAGTTCTCCGTTCAAGTCTCAGGATTCAAGATGGTCGCGTTGCTCGTCGCGTGCGCCGCCGTCTTGCGCGCCGCCGACTTTCCGCCGTATGACGGCACGAAGGAGCGCGATGCATTCTGGGACTACTATAACAAGAAGGTGCTGGCCCAGTTTCATGATGATGAAAAACGACTGGCCGGCGAGCTTGTGAAAGCGTCGGGTGAAAAGGAAAGGGCAGAACTGGATACGCAAATCAAGACGACTCGTGAGCGCTTGCTGAAGCCGGAGTTCTTTACTTTTGCGAAGCCGGAGGATTTGCCCAAGGACCTTCAATGGGAGGATGGCATGTCCGAGCCGGAGATCGGTGATGAGAACGCGAAGAAGGGCGGCACCATGCATCAATACATCCTCTCGTTTCCGCCGACGCTGCGAGTTCTGGGTGAAAACAACAACAGCTCGTTTCGCGGCTATCACTACGACGATGTCGAGATGTCGCTCATCAGTCTTCATCCGGACTCTGGCAAGATCATTCCGGCGCTCGCCAACCAATGGGCGGTCTCAGCTGACAATCGCACAGTGTATTTTCGCATCGATGCCGCCGCACGTTTTTCCAATGGCGATCCGGTTGAGGCGGACGATTTCTTCAATGAGTTTTATATGCAGCTCAGCGAGTATCCGAAAAATCCTTTCGGCAACGAGTGGTATTCCTCGAACTACACAAACATCACCCGCTACGACGCGCATACGCTCTCCATCACGCTCACTGAGGGCAAGCCGCTGGCGCCATATTTTGTGAACATCTTTCCGATGTCGCGCCGCTTCTACTCGGAGTT
>JAYVQB010000486.1:0-15520 GCA_043757085.1 Verrucomicrobiota bacterium | reverse complement strand
AGGCCGCGAGCTATGCCGAAAAGATCCGCATCTGCGAACGCGCCTACCGCATCCTCGTTGATGAGGTCGGCTTCCCGCCGGAGGACATCATCTTTGATCCGAACATCCTCACCGTGGCGACGGGCATGGAGGAGCACAACAACTACGCGGTGGATTTCATCGAGGCCACGCGCTGGATCAAACAAAACCTGCCGTATGCGAAGGTGAGCGGGGGCGTGAGCAACATCAGCTTCAGCTTCCGCGGCAACAACAAAGTGCGCGAGGCCATGCACAGCGCCTTCTTGTTTCACGCCATCAAGGCGGGCATGGACATGGGCATCGTCAACGCGGGCATGCTCGAAGTGTATGAGGACATCCCGCAGGAGATGCTCGTCAAGGTCGAGGACGTGCTGTTGAATCGTCGGCCCGACGCCACGGAAATTCTGGTTGATTACGCCGAACAATTCAAAGGCGTCGCGGGCGCGAAGAAGGCCGAGGTTGATCTTTCCTGGCGTGATGCCCCCGTCGAGAAGCGGCTGGAGCACGCGCTGCTGCGAGGCATCACGGATTTCATCGATCAGGACACCGAGGAAGCGCGCCAGAAACTTGGCGTGCCGCTCAAGGTCATCGAAGGTCCGCTCATGGACGGCATGAGCGTCGTCGGCGACTTGTTCGGCGCGGGCAAGATGTTCCTGCCGCAGGTGGTGAAGAGCGCTCGCGTCATGAAGAAGAGCGTGGCCTATCTGGAGCCGTTCATGGAAGCGGAGAAAGTGGCGAATGCCGAAGCTCGTGCGGCCGCCCACAAGAAAGCACTGGAGACCGATGCTCATGCCGTCGCGGAAGTGGCCGCAAGCGACTCCGCTGCCTGCATCATCATGGCCACCGTGAAGGGGGATGTGCATGACATCGGTAAAAACATTGTGGGCGTGGTCATGGCCTGCAACGGCTTTCGCGTCGTCGATCTCGGCGTTATGGTGTCGTGCGAAAAAATTCTCGAAGCCGCCGCGCGAGAGAAGGCGGACATCATTGGCCTGAGCGGACTGATCACACCGTCGCTCGACGAGATGATGCATGTTGCGAAAGAAATGCAGCGCCTCGGCTTGAAGTTGCCGTTGCTCATCGGCGGAGCGACGACCAGCGCGGCGCATACGGCCATTAAGATCGCCCCGCATTACTCAAATCCCATCGTGCATGTGCTCGACGCTTCGCGTTCGGTGCCGGTGATGACTTCGCTGCTCAGTGAAGATCAGCGCGCCGGTTTTGTAAAAAAGAACGAGGAACGTCACATCAAGCTGCGCGAACAATATGCCGCAAAAGATGAGGCCAAGAAACTTATACCGCTCGCAGAAGCGCGCGCGAAGGGATCGCAGTTCGACTGGAGCACGCAGGAGATTGCGGTGCCGGGTTTTCTTGGCGTTCGCGTCTATGGGCCGAAGCAGGAAAGTGTTGGGGGCTGCCAGCCCTCACAAGAACTTCTGAAAGCGGACGGAGGGCTAGCAGCCCCCAACACTGTTGAGCTTCGCATCAGACACGGCAAGAATCTCCCGCATTGGGAAAAGGCTGGCGCAATCTACGCCATCACTTATCGCCTCGCCGATTCGGTGGCATCCAAGGTTTCAGCACAGTGGCAGATCGAGCGCGAGCAAATGCTTCGCGACCTGGCATCGCCGAAGCCACTGACTCAAGACGAACGTCAACGAGTGCAGCAGCTCTTCTCTGAAAAAATTGAGAACTGGTTGGATGCAGGCCATGGAGAATGCCTCCTGCGTGATGAAAGGGCTGCGCAAATTGTAGCAGATAATTTACAGCACTTTGATGGCCAGCGATATGATCTCCATGCCTGGTGCATCATGCCCAATCATGTGCATGTCATCATGAGCTTGAGCGAGGGCGAGACCTTGGATAAGGTTCTGCACTCTTGGAAATCTTACACGGCCAATGCCATTAATCGCGCACTAAACCGCAGTGGGGATTTGTGGATGGCAGAATACTACGATCA
Source organism: Verrucomicrobiota bacterium (assembly GCA_043757085.1). Lineage (GTDB taxonomy): Bacteria > Verrucomicrobiota > Verrucomicrobiia > Verrucomicrobiales > Verrucomicrobiaceae > VFKE01. The sequence continues at coordinate 13,542 of JAYVQB010000486.1, read as the reverse complement.
CATTATTCGCGACGAGGAAGACTACGATAATCAAGTTCACTACGTCTGGTTTAATCCTGAATCTGCCAAACTGACCAATTGGCAATGGCGAGGAGGCAAAGTCGCGAGATACTTCAAGAATGAAAGTGTTGGGGGCTGCCAGCCCTCACAAGAACTTCAGAAAGCGGACGGAGGGCTAGCAGCCCCCAACACTGTTGAGCAACATCACACGCTGCGCGTTGAAGACCTTGTGCCCTTCATCGACTGGTCACCGTTCTTTCACACATGGGAATTGCGCGGGCGTTGGGATGAGAAGGAGCAGCGCTTCAAGAGCGCGTTGCCAGAGTCGCAGGCGGAGATCCAGCCGATTGCCGCGAAGCTCTACGAAGAGGCACGAGCCCTGCTGGATCGCATCATCAAGGAGAACCGCTACACCGTTCGTGCGTGCTTCGGCTTCTACCCAGCCAATCGCATCGGCGATGACATCGAGGTCTACACCGACGAATCACGCCAGACCGTGCGCTGCGTCTTCCACACCTTGCGCCAGCAGATCATCAAGAAGGATGCGCCAAACTACGCGCTGGCGGATTTCGTCGCACCTAAGGACAGCGGGCGCGCGGATTACATCGGCGGCTTTTGTGTGGGTGTGCATGGCGCAGATGAATTTGCGGACGAATTCAAAAAGGCGAACGACGACTACAACAGCATTATGGCCAAGGCGCTTGCCGACCGTCTCGCCGAGGCCAGCGCAGAATACATGCACAAGCAGGCCCGCGTCGCCTGGGGCTACGAGAAGCTGGAAGACCTCACCAGCGAGGACCTCATTAAAGAGCGCTACCGCGGCATCCGGCCCGCGCCGGGCTATCCCTCGCAGCCGGACCACACGGAGAAACCCATCTTGTTTGATTTGCTCGAAGCCACGAAGCACACTGGCGTCACGCTTACAGAAAGCCAGGCCATGCATCCTGGTTCTGCGGTCAGCGGATTGTATTTCAGCCATCCTGATTCGCGCTACTTCGCGACGGGCAAGCTGAACAAGGATCAGATTGAAGACTATGCCGCGCGCAAAGGCATGAGCATTGAGGAGACTGAGAAATGGCTCGGGCCGTGGCTGGCGTATTGAAGTTGCCCCAAACGGGTCGCATGAAGTCAATTATATGTTAGTTTTACCGGCATGACTTCGGCTGAGTTTTATGACTGGCAAACATCGGGAGGTGGCGGCGACATTCGTCGTCTGGCGGAAGCTTGGAAAGCTGCCGGGATTCAGTGGTGCGTTATCGGCGGGCTGGCTGTGAACCATTGGGCCAAGGAACCTCTGGTCACCAAGGATGCGGACATGGTGGTGGCCTTCTCCGATCTCACCAAAGCGCTGGAAACCGCACGACAGGCCGGGTTCACCATTACACCCTTCCGATTCTCGGCGAACTTGAAGGGCAAAGGAGACATCTCCATCCAGATCACGACTGACCCGCGCTACAACGGAATGTCAGAGCGCGCGAGTGAAGCAGACGTGCTGGGCATGACCCTGCCCGTAGCCGCGCTGGAAGATACTTTTCAAGGAAAGCTCTGGGCTTGGAGCGATGCTGAGCGTCGTCCTCTTAAGCGGCGCAAGGATGAACTCGATCTGCTTCGGCTTGTCGAAGCGCATCCAGCTCTTGCCGTGAAGCTGCCGGAGTCATTGCAAGATCAGACGTAGCAATAGTGACGGTATCTTGTCGTGGCTGGCGTATTGAAATATGCTCTTGCCATCCCGATTGTTCGCATGACGTTGGCTGACGAATCAAAATTATCTCAATCCCCTTCAACGACTTTTCGATTCAACCCACTAAATCCCCTAACATGATGAACTCATCCAATCCCACCCTTTCTGAGAAAGCCTTCAATTCTGTTGGCATGGACAATGCGAATCCGATGACGCTGCAGGGCACGGTGAACAAGTCGGCGTTGCTTCTGGCAATGGTTCTCTTGCCTGCGTATTTCACATGGCAACAGGCGATGACCAATCCTGCGGCTGCGATGCCTTGGGTGTGGGGCGGTTTGATCGGCGGGCTTGTGTTCTGCCTCGTGACTTGTTTCAAAAAAGAATGGTCGGCGGTGACGGCCCCGCTCTATGCCATCTCCGAGGGATTGCTGCTCGGTGCGATCTCCGCGATGTATGAGGCGCAGTTCCACGGGATAGTTTTGCAGGCGGTGCTCCTGACAACGGGCACTCTCATCGGCATGTTGGGCCTTTACACCACCCGGATTATCCAGCCGACGCAAAAATTCATGATGGGCGTCTTTGCTGCGACGGCTGGAATTGCCCTGACTTATCTGATCGGGATGGTCTTGAGCATGTTCGGCATCAGACTAGGTTTTCTCTACGGGAACGGCTGGTTCAGCATTGGCATCAGTTTTGTCATCGTGATTGTGGCCGCGCTGAATTTGATCATGGATTTTGCCGTCATCGAGCATGGTGTGCAGAGCCGCGCCCCGAAATACATGGAGTGGTATGCCTCCTTCGGCCTGCTGGTGACGCTGGTGTGGCTCTACTTGGAAATCCTGCGCTTGCTCTCGAAGTTCGCTTCCCGGCGTAACTGAGTGGCGGTGGCATGAATCATTCTCAACGGGATGCCGGTTCGCTGGCATCCCGTTTTATTTTTCATCTCTGTGCTGGAAAGTGGCGTGAACCCCCGTTTATATCCCCACATGAAACACACTTCGTTTTCCTCACTGTTCCGTTCCGGTGCCGCGCTCGCTGCGTTGGCATTGGTCTCCACTAGCAATGTTTCCGCCGAAGACGGCAAGCCGATCTTCAACGGCAAGGACCTCACCGGCTGGCACGGCGTGTCAGAATTCTGGAGCGTGCAGGACGGCTGCATCACCGGCCACACGACTACGGAACACATGGTCGCGGAAAACACTTTCCTCATCTGGGACGGCGGCGAGCCTGCCGACTTCGAACTGACCTTCAAATACAAGCTCACCGACATGGATGGCAAGAGTGAAAAATTCGGCAACAGCGGCGTGCAGTATCGCAGCAAGATCGTGAACCCAGTGTATTCCGTGCTCTCCGGTTATCAGGCGGACATGGAGTGTGGCAAGACTTACAGCGGCATTCTCTATGAAGAAAGAGGACGCGGCATTTTGGCCAATCGTGGCGAGAAAGTTGTGATCAAGGATGGCCAGAATCCGAAGAAGTCCAAGATCGAAGTCGTGGGTGAAGTCGGAAAGAGCGATGAAATCCAGGCGAAGATCAACATGGGCGAGTGGAACGACTACAAGATCGTCGCCAAGGGCAACCACTTGCAGCATTTCATCAACGGCGTGCAAACCGTCGATGTCATTGATGAAACCGCAGAAGGCGCAAAAAAAGGCGTCATCGGCCTGCAACTGCACAAAGGACCCACTGGCATGACTGTGCAATACAAGGACATGATCCTGACAGTGCTAAAGTAAACGTCGAGAACGAATACCTTTTCAAGCTCGTGCCGTCACTGCGGCACGAGCTTTTTCATGTCGGGCGGCAGCCACGCATGTAGCATCGGCCCCGTGGCCACGGTGGTGAGCAGGCACATGATGACGAACATGGCGAAGAGCGGTTCGTTGAGCAGCCCGAGGTCCTTGCCCACATTGATCGCCACCAGCCCCATCAGCGCGCGGGTGTTCATCAATGCGCCCAAGCACAGACTCTCCCGCCATGATGCGCCCGCGCGGCGCGCTCCGAGCGTGCACCCGCCGAGCTTGCTGAGAATAGCGACGAGGCAAACCAAGGCGCAGCCGACCCATGCGATGAACGGGCTGGCTGAGGCCATGTTGAAAGAACGGATGTCGGTATTCAATCCGGTGTTGGTAAAGAAAATGGGCACCAGAGCCACCACGACAAAATCGCCGAAGCGATCGCGCCAAGCTTTCACCAAAGAAGGCTCGCTATGCAGAGCAACCCCAAGCGTAAAGGCCCCGAAGATGGCGAAGATGCCCAGGCGATTGGTGATCAGCGCGGAGATAAAAAGCATGCACAGCAACAGTGCCAGATAGCCGGGTGTGAAGGTGTCCGTGTTGAACTTGCGGCATTGGCTTCGCCAGGCCTTGATGAGCAGGGGGCCGACGACTTTGAAAAGAAGCAGCACATAGAGAACGATCAATGCCGACTGCCCGAGAAAAGGCAGCCAGGAAAAATGCGCGCCTTGTTTCACCAGTGCTGTGGCCACGCCGAGAAAAACCCAGCCCACCGCATCATCAATCGCCGCTGCGCTGATGGCGGTCGCGCCCAGCGCGGTGCGCTCCAGTTTCATCTCCAGCAGCATCCGCCCCATCACCGGCAGTGAAGTGATGGACAGAGCCACGCAGATGAAAAGCTGAAAGCCCACCCAGGGCAGTTCTGGCGCGAAGGTGCGATGCAGCCATGGCCCGATGGCCAATCCGCCGAGCAGCGGGGCGACGATGCCCATCAATGAGGTGGCGATGACCACGCGGGACTTGTCACGCAGATGGGAGAAATCAAACTCCATGCCCACTTGGAACAGCATGAGCAACAGCCCGATCTTGGCCAGCAAAGCCAGCGAGTCTTTGATCTCCGGCGGAAACACGGCGGCCACGGCTTCCGGCCAGAAAAAGCCGAGGCATGACGGCCCCAGCAGCAGGCCCGCGATGATCTCGCCAACAGCGCGCGGTTGTTTGATCCGGCGGCAGAGCGTGCCCATGAGCCACGCCGCAGCGATGATGACGATCCATCCGGTGAGAACTAATCTGGCGTGGTCTTCGATGTGGCCCGGATTCATGATGCGATTATCTACGTCCCGTGCGTCACAGATGGCGCAGGGCGGCCAATGATCCGATTTTTACCTGAATAACATCGCAATTTTTTTACCACACCAGTGCCTCTCACACACTCACTTGATCGGCTCGACCGAGATGAGCTTGCTAGTCATCTTCTGGGTCATGGGAATTTCTTTGCCGCCGATGTTCATTTTGATAAGGCTGTTCACTTCACTCTTGGTGACGAGGCGACGCTCCAAGTCGTAGGCGACCTCACCCGCCATGGTGCTGCCCTCTCCGAACTTAACCAACCCTCTCTGCGGCTTCCCGGGTTCGGAAGCGTCGGGGGTAGTGAATTTTCCGTTCATGAGAATTTTGGCGTGCTTCCGGCCATCGACCGTGATGTTGCTGTCATATTTGCCAGTCCCTTTGATGACGATGGCTCCGGCAGGCGGCATGTCGATTTTGTTTTCGTAAGTCCAGGTGCCTCCGGGAGCAACGGGATCCTTGGGGAGGCCCATCTCCTGTGATTTGCGGAAGGCATCAGCCAACTGCTCGCCGTTCGGGCTTTTGCCGCCGCCGACTGGCGTGGGGAGAAGTTTATCGAGATCGCGGGTGCCGGTGATCATGTCGTTCTTGTCATAGACGATGGTGAACTCCTTGCCGACCAAGGCACCGAAGCTCTGTTGGAGCATGGGTGAGGATTTGGCGGGATCGGCGGAATCATAAGTCATGCTCTGCCCCATGACGGCCATATTGGCCTTCATGGAGACGACCTTGACGGCGGCGAGCTTGTTATCCGTGCCCGGGTCCGGCTTCACGGTAATGGACATGGTTTGGTTGATTTCTGTCTTCTGTCCGCCAGCGGCGGCCAGTTCGGGCATCATGACGTTCATCTCGGTAACGACTTCCTGGGTGTAAACTTTACCTGTTTCCCAATGGGCGCGGATCTGGACGGCGTCATCGGCAGTGACAAGGGCAGTGGCGGCGAGCCAGAGTGATGAGAGAATAAGGAATTTGCGCATGGTGATAATGTGTTGAATGATGAAATCACCGAATGCGGAGCTTGCCAAGCCCTCTTCGATCTTCTTGATAAAATATATCCAGACCGACACAGAATGATCTTTTTCAAAAAAAATCATGGGCTTGGCACGGTGCCCGCTTCAATAAGCTCCACGGTCAACGCCGCATTCATCAACAAACCACAAACCCAGCGCACTCACCAGCACAGAACAAACCTATGAAAAAAATCGAAGCTATCATCAAGCCTTTCAAACTGGAGGACGTCAAAGAAGCCCTCGCCGAAGTCGGTGTGCAGGGCATGACCGTGGTCGAAGTCAAAGGCTTCGGTCGCCAGAAAGGGCATACGGAAATCTATCGCGGAAGCGAATACACCGTGGACTTTCTCCCCAAGGTCAAACTCGAAGTCGTGGTCGAAAATGACCGTGCGGACGGCGTGGTCGCGGCCATCGTCAAAGCCGCCAACACCGGCAAGATCGGTGACGGCAAAGTTTTTGTCAGCGAAATATCCGAAGCCATCCGTATTCGCACTGGCGAGAAAGGCCACGAAGCGATTTCCGGAAGCTAAGCTGATCACGAAAAATTTCCGACGAAAGCGTCGGAGTGAGGAAGCGTGCAAAATAGCGGGGTTGGGCGGGCGCCCAGCCCCGCACTGTCACGAGGTTCGCCTCAATAGCTCTTGGCGAATATCACACGACGCGCGCTTGGTTTGCCGGTGAGGAAACAAACTCCCTGCTCCGCATAGGCATCGCCGTCCGGAATGCAGCGGATCGTGACCTTCAGTTCTTTCTGGAGACGCTCCTCATCCTCACTGCTCCCAGCCCAGTGCATGAGGGCAAAGCCACCATGAATTTCCGGCTTGTCCTCGTTCTCCGGGGTGAAAAATGCACGGAACTCAGCCTCGGTATCGAGTCGCTTGGTGTGGGCCTCACGCAGAGCGATAGCGCGGGCCAGAAGCTGGCTTTGGATGTCCTCAAGGATGTCTGCGACATCGCGGAGGAATTGCTCCTTGATGATAAATTCCTTGTCCTTGGGCGAACGGTCACGGCGGGCGACGGCCACGCTGCGTTTCTCAATGTCACGCGGGCCAAGTTCCACCCTCATGGGCACACCTTTTTTGATCCACTCCCAGTTGCGCTGGCCACCGGGGATGTCGCGCTTGTCCACATGGACGCGAATGGGGGCTTCATGATACGCATTGGCGCGCAAAGTCTGGGCGAGCGCATCGCAGGCGTCGAATACCTCCTGCTTCGTGTCGGGCTTGGGCGTGACGGGCAGAATGACGATCTGGGTGGGGGCGATGCGTGGAGGAAGCACCGCGCCATCGTCATCCGCATGGGCCATGATGAGCGTGCCAATAAGGCGGGTGCTCACGCCCCAGCTGGTGGTCCAAGCAAGGTGCCGCTGATTGTCGCGTCCAAGGAATTCAATGTTCGCGGCCTTGGCGAAATTTTGTCCGAGGAAATGCGATGTGCCGGCCTGGATGGCCTTGCGATCCTGCACCATGACCTCGACCGTGAAGGTGTTCAACGCGCCGGGGAAACGCTCGCGCGCGGTCTTCTCACCGGGGATGGCGGGAATGGCGAGATGGTTCCAGAGGAATTCTTCATAGACCTTGTGCATTTGCCGCGCCTCGGTCATGGCTTCTTCAGAAGTTTCGTGTGCCGTGTGGCCTTCCTGCCAGAGGAACTCGGCGGTGCGGAGGAAAAGGCGGGGGCGCATCTCCCAGCGCATGACATTGCACCACTGGTTGATGAGCAAGGGCAGGTCGCGATAGCTCTCGACCCATCGGGCAAAGGCGGCACCTATGATGGTCTCGCTGGTGGGGCGGATGACGAAGGGCTCGGTCAGCTTGCCCGTGGGGATGAGTTTGATGGTGCCGTCCGGTTGCTTCTCCGCTTCCAGCCGGTGATGGGTGACCACCGCGCATTCGGTGGCGAATCCCTCGGCGTGTTGCGCTTCTTTTTCCAGGTAGCTGAGCGGAATGAGCAGCGGGAAATAGGCGTTCTGATGGCCGGTCTCTTTGAATTTCGCATCCAGCGTGCGCTGAATGTTTTCCCACAAGCCGCAGCCCCAGGGTTTGATGACCATACAGCCGCGCACTTCGGAATTCTCTGCGAGATCGGCAGCGCGGACAACTTGCTGATACCATTCAGGAAAGTCGGCGCTGCGGGTGGGGGTAATGGCGGTGGTCATGGGATGAAGGCAAGACTTACGAAGGCAGCAGGCAACAGGCAACAGCTTTTAACTTGAAACAGGAGTGAAGTAGCCGATGAATGTGGAAGATGGGACTTTTGTCCCGTCAGAGGTCGGCGGGTCTCGAGACCCGCCGGACGCTGTCGAAGCTGGAGCTTCAACTTCCGACGCTATTGGGCCGACATGGAAACTCCTTCCGACACGCTGCCATCGGGCATGAGCATGTTGGGACCGCGGGAGCCACCGTGGAAGCCGGCCCGCTCGATGAGCCAGGGTTGCTTCCAGCGGAAGGCGGTGTTCGGATATTCATCGAACGGGGTGGGCAGATAGGAGCCGTAAAATGTGTTACCCCCGAGGTTGTCATCATTGTTGGCCGCAGCATCTGAGGGACATATCCAGTGCTTCCGGGCCACGCCGTAATCGGTCATGGTCTGCTCCCACCACTTGAACGTCTCCTCCTCGCCCTGAAATCCGTCCGCCGGCTCTTGAGGCCAGATCATGTTGTGCTCCTGGAGGTAAACATTGAGGCTGACTCCGATCAGTCGCATGTTCCCAATGCAGCCCGCGAGTCCCGCCTTCTGACGCAGGATACCGAACAAAGGAAAGCTGATGGTGGCCAGCAAGGCCGTGATGGTGACCACGAGCAAAAGCTCAATCAACGTGAATCCTTTGGACGGTCGCATGGGGAGAAAGTAAAAAGGGTTTTATTCCTCAGCGGAACAAAACCCTCTTGTTGATCTATTTCCGGATTGTGTGAACTACGTCTGATTACCGTGCGCCAATGAAGAATACGCGCGCACCATAGACTCTTATGGGACCAGCGAAGCCATTGTCATTGGAACTGGTGTCTGCCAGACTAGTTGAGAAAGCTTTGACGGCCTGCAACTGTGCTTTGAGCAGCTTTTGCTGGAAGTTGATCATCTGCGCGGTGGTCTCTGCCGGACCGGCATTAGGATCTACGGACAAAGGTCCCGCATTGATTGCGGCGAGAGCGGCTGCGAGACTGCTCTGCAAGAGCGCGGAAATTCGTGACGCCGCTGGATTCGCAGGATTCGTGTTAATAATCGTAATCTCACCCTTCCCGGAGTAGCGAAGCTGCGGTGCCGTGGTGGTGATTTTCGCTTTCCATTGGGTGTTGGCGGCAGTAGGCGATGCGCTGTTTACCACAATGGTGCTATTTCCATCCGTTGTTCCATCCGTGTAGCCAATGACCGTATTGGCCGTGTGATCCACCATGCCGCTTGCCGAGCCGGTATAGGTGAGGCCATTGCAATAAATCACGGAACGGTTCAAAAAGGAACCTCTTGCGCCAAGCGACACATTGTTTCCCCACTGGGAAAATCCGGAGCCATTCTTGAACCTGATGGCGGTCTGATAAATGCCTGCGTTGTCCAGTCCCGCCGAGTAATCATTGTTGTCAAATGGACCCCCGGTAAGCGCAAAGCCGGAAAGTGGCATGGAGACCAATGCCGCAAAAAACAAGGTGATTTTCATATTCATGGGGGTGAGAATAGCCGAAACTGTGCTGGTTCATCAAGATTTTTTTAAATTATTTTCCCGTGCCTCCCGACTACCACACCCACACCCCGCTCTGCAAGCACGCTGAAGGACACCCCCGCGAGTATGCCGCCGCCGCCCAACGGCTCGGTTTGCCGGAGCTGGGCCTGAGCGATCACAGCCCGATGCGCCAGCACTTCGACGACTGGCGCATGGAGTGGGAGGAATTCCCCCACTACCTGGAAATGGTGGACGAGGCCCGCGCCGAGTTCCCCGCCCTGCCCATCCGTCTTGGGTTGGAGGTGGATTATCTGGAAGGCGGCGAAAAATGGATCGAGGAACTCTCCGGCAAAGCGGACTTCGACTACCTCATCGGCAGCGTCCACTACCTCTCCCGCGACTGGGCGGTGGATGATCCGAAATACATTTTCAAATTCGCTCAGGGCAGCGTGGATGAAATCTGGACGCTCTATTTCCGTCTTTACGAAAAAGCCATCCGCTCCCGGCTCTTCGATTTCATGGGACACCCCGACCTGCCCAAAAAATTCGGCCATCGCCCCACAGGCGATCTGCGCCGCTTCTACGATCCCATCGTGCAGGCCCTGGCCGACACCGGCACCGCCTTTGAGATCAATACCGCCGGCCTGCGCAAGGACGTTAAAGAGATCTATCCCGCCAAGCAGTTCCTCGAACTCGCCCGCAGCGCGAACATTCCGCTCCTCATCAACTCCGACGCCCACGCGCCCGGCGAAGTCGGCGCAGACTTTGACAAGGCCATCGCGCTGGCAAAGGAAGTCGGCTACACGGAGACTCTCTTCTACGATAAGCGGAAGAGTCGCGTGGTGGCACTTCCTTAGAAGGCAATACAATAGGCAGCAGGCAAGAGGCAAGAGTGAAAATTCCACTATAAGCAATATGGAATCATTTAGAGAACTGGTTGTGTGGCAGAAGGCGATGACTTTGGTCGAGGAGGCATATCGGCTGACTAAGGGCTTCCCGAAAGAAGAAATCTACAGCTTGGCGGATCAGACGAAGCGAGCAGCGGTCTCTATTCCCGCCAACATCGCTGAGGGCTATGGGAGGCAATCAACGGCGGACTATATCCGCTTTCTTTTGATCGCTCGCGGATCGCTTTATGAATTGCGCACGCATCTGGAGATTGCGATGCGCCTCGCATACATTTCAAGCCAGCCTTACTCACAAGCGGAATCCATCATGATTGAAATCGAAAAGATGCTCACCTCACTGGTATCCAAACTCAAGAAACACCTCTGAAACTGCTGCCTCTTGCCTCTTGCCTCTTGCCTTCTGCCTCTTGCCTCTTGCCTTCTACTCATGCATCTCCACACCCGCCAGCATCTCATCACCTTCCCCTGCCGCCCGCTCGTGATGGGCATCGTCAATATCAATGACGACTCCTTCTGCAACGACGGCACGCTCGATCCGCAAGCCGCGCTCGCTCAAGCAGAACAGATGATCCGCGACGGCGCGGACATGATCGACATCGGCGCGGAAAGCGCCCGCACCAATCGCGGCCCCATCACCATCGACGAAGAAGTCCGCCGCCTCACGCCTTTCATCGAACGCTGGCGCGAAGCGCATCCCTCACCATCTCCCATCTCCCATCTCCCATCTCCGATATTGTCCATCAACACTTGGCGCAGCGAAGTCATCGCCCGCGTTCTTCCGCTCGGTGGCGACATCATCAACGACCTCTCCGCCTTGCCCAATGCGCGCCATGCGGAACTCTGCGCGGAGCACGGTGCCGCCTTGCTCATCATGCACAGCATCGGCCAGCCCAAGGTGCCGCACACACACGTCGGATACGACGACATCATGCGCTCGCTCGATGTATTCTTTGAAGAAAAAATCCATCTCGCCCGCAGCGCCGGATTGCGCGAGGAACAGATCATTCTCGATCCCGGCATCGACTTCGCCAAACAGCGCGACGACAACCTGCGCATCTACCGCGAGCTTGAATCACTGCATCGATTTGGTCGCCCCATCCTCCTGCCCGTCTCGCGCAAGACCATCATCGGCGAAGTGCTCAATTTAAAAGACCCGCTCAATCGCGATGCCGGCACGTTGGCTTGCATCGCCGCCGGTATCCGTCGCGGCGCACATATCTTCCGGGTCCACAACGTCAAAGCCGCCGCGCAAGCCGTAAAGGTGCTCTGGGGCGTGGCGGCTACGGAGCGGCGAACAAACGGCGAAACAACGCCGCCAGTTCCGGCTTCGTCATGCGACGCTCTGCGATAGCGATGAGAGCGTCGTAAATACTTCCATCATCGCGCGTAACCGTGATGCCATTCAATACAAGAAACGTAAAGGCACTTGCTAGAGCCGTGCGCTTGTTTCCATCGAAAAAGGCCTGTGCTTGGGATAAATGGAAAGCATAGGCGGCGGCAATGTCGAACAAATCACCACCTGCATAATGCCAGGTGTTTTCAGCAGCGGCGATGGCAGAATCAACCAGCCCGTCGTCTCGCACACCCGCCATGCCACCATAACGGGCAAGTGAGTCTGCGTGGAGATAATCGACTGCTTCACGCGTGAGAAAAACTGGCCCCTGCGTGCTCATTGGGCGAGTTTGCGAAACAAGGCATCGTTGGTCTCGAACACGTGCACGGCGACTTGCTTCACATCTTCGATGTTCGCGTAACGCACGCCCGTAGTGGCAGTCTTGTCGGCCTGCTTCACATATTCAGTTACTTCAACGCGCTCAGATTCTGGCAGCGCTTCAATCAAACGAATGACCTCTCTTGCACTCATGGGGAAATTTACAGCGAACAGTTCAATATGCCAACGCTACTTTTACAGCAAATTCAACAAAGTCTGACGGAATGGCATAAGCACAAGCCCACGTCGCGCTGATCAACAGCCAAACCTGGCCGCGCAGTCAGAGGAGCGCGGGCACTCTTGCCCGCAATTTAAAAGTTTGGCGGCGTAGCCGCGAGGTTTTCGATTAAGCGGACAAGAGTGTCCGCGCTCCGTTGTGCGCTCCTTTTCGTGCTTGCACCTCGCGGCAAACGCGCTCTCATCCGCGCATGGACTTCTTCAATGAGGGTGCAGTTATTGAGAAGACCCGCCACAAACTGCCACACTGGCAGCAAGGTCGCGTGCCGGTGTTCGTCACGTTTCGTCTGGCGGATTCGCTGCCTCAGGCCGTCATCGGCCCACTGCTCGCGGAGCGCGCTGCTTTTCTGACGATACACCCCAAGCCCTGGGACGAGGCGACGGAAAACGGCTTTCACCGTCGGTTCTCGGTGAAGCTGGAGGAGCAACTCGATGCCGGTCATGGCTGCTGCGCGTTGCGCGATCCGCGCGTGGCGGACATCGTGGTCGGGCGTCTGCGACACTTCGATGCGGAGCGCTATGATCTGCATAGTTACGTCATCATGCCGAATCACGGGCATGTGCTTTTCACACCGCACGACTCCGGCTCGCTGCCTGAAATCGTCAAGGCGTGGAAAGGTGTCGCCAGCCGGATGATTCATCAGGCGGGGTTGTGCGGGTTGAACCCTTTCTGGCAGCCGGATTATTTTGATCGTTTGATTCGCAGTCCGTTGCACTTTGCGAAGGTGCAGGCTTACATCGCGGAGAATCCGGTGAAGGCTCATCTCAAGCCAGGAAACTACGTCTTGTGGGAAGGCAGAACGGAGTGAGCAACTAAGCGAAAAAGGAGCGCGGGCACTCTTGCCCGTAATCTAAAAATAGGCGGCACAGCCGCGTGATTTTAGACGGTGCGGACAGGAGTGTCCGCGCTCCTTTTCGCGCCTTTGTCGGCTGCTACAAACTCCTCAACCACTTCACCCAAAACTCCGCGCCGCGCTCCAGTTCCGCGACCTCGATCCATTCGTCTTTCGTATGCGCTTGCGCGATGCTGCCCGGGCCGATAGCCACGGCGGGGACACCACCAATTTCCGAGAGAAAGGCTGCGTCGCAAAACCACGGCGCACCGGTAAGCGCGGCTCCGGTGGCGACGAGCTTTTGCACAAAGGGATCGGCAGCGGATGTGTTCAGGCACGGCGAGGTGGCTCCAATCGGTGAGACCTTCGCAGTGGCATCGTGTTGCTTCACAAATTCACGCAGCAACCCCAGCGGTCCGCCTTG
>JAYVQB010000485.1:0-15545 GCA_043757085.1 Verrucomicrobiota bacterium | reverse complement strand
GGCCAAGACCAAGATAGTCCGCGCCGAGCCAGTAGGCTTGATTGTGGATGGAGCGATGTCCAGGCTTGGCGTAATTGGAGATTTCGTAGTGTTCGAATCCGGCTGTTGTCAGCATGTCGATGGCGGCAAAAAAATGGTCGGCATCGCGATCTTGACTGGCATCGAGTTCACCCGTGCGGAAGCGGGCGAGGAAGTCGGTGTCCTCCTCATAGGTGAGGTTGTAGCAAGAGACATGATCTGGCTTGAGCGAGATCGTTTTCTCTAGGCCCTGTTTCCATACATCAAGGCTGAGGCCGGGAATGGAAAACATAAGATCCAGATTGACGCTGGGAATGCCTGCCGCGCGGAGGATGTCATAAGTTTCGACCGCTTCATCGGGCGCGTGGTCGCGCCCGAGAAGTTTCAGCGTGGGTTCATCCCAAGCCTGCACGCCCAGGCTCACGCGCGTAATTCCGAGTTCGCGCAGGAGTGCAGCCTTGGACTTTCCGACGGTTTTCGGATTGGCTTCGAGGCCAAACTCTTCAAGCTGCGAGCAGTCGAGCGCATGACGCAATCCTTGCAGTAATGTAGCGAGATGAGATTCGCTCAGTGCCGTCGGCGTGCCGCCGCCGAGGTAGATGGTCTTCGGGACAATCTTGATTGTTCTTTGATGCAGGCGGAGTTCGGCAAGAACCGATTGCACAAACGCCGCCATGTCGGTGCCACCGGGCGTGTGCTTGTAAAAGCTGCAATACGGACAGACCCGGTGGCAAAACGGGATGTGGATGTAAAGATGGGAGATCAAATTAAGATTTGAGATTTGAGATTTGAGATTATTAAAGCGCATGATGGAGGAGCATGAACTGGGGGGCAAGCTGCTCGCGAGCGTATCGCGTTCGTTTTATCTGACGCTTAAAGCCCTGCCAGCAGGACTGCGCGAGCCGCTTTCGATGGCTTACCTTCTGGCACGGGCGGCGGATACGCTTGCGGACACCAGCGTTGTTTCGCAGTCATTGAAGATGGATTGTCTGGGGGAGTTTGATCGATTGATCCAAAGCAGAGTTCGTGACACAAAGGCGGAGCAGGAATTCTGTGAGAAGTTGCTGCGTGAGTTCGTGCCTTTCCAGACAGACCCAGATGAGGCGTCGCTCTTGCAACGGTTAGCGGAGGCGTTTGAGGCTGTGAGGAAATATCCGGAACGACAGTTGGCAAATATTCGCGGCGTGCTCGCGCCTATTGTGCGAGGGCAGTTGCTGGACGTTTCTCGTTTCCCGGTGGACGGAGAATTGCGCGCCCTGAGATCGGAAGAGGAACTGGATGAATACACCTGGTTGGTCGCTGGGTGTGTGGGTGAGTTCTGGACAAAACTTTGCGCCGAGGAGTTGCAAGATGCATTTTCAAAAGCCACCACGACCGAGGAACAAATGGAGCGCGGGATTCGTTTTGGAAAAGGGCTGCAATTGGTGAACATCCTTCGGGACATCGGCAAAGACTTCGCGATGGGTCGTTGTTATTTCCCACTGAAAACGCTAGGTGAAAACGGCATCAGTCTTGTGAAACTGCAACGTGATCTATCGATCTTGCTCCCGCTTCTTCTGGTCTGGCAGCGACGTTGTCGCGAGTATTTGCTGTGTGGACTGGAGTATGTTTCCAATGTAGAACACAGGCGCTTGCGCTATGCGGTGGCGCTACCGCTTTTGCTCGGAGTGCGGACATTGGCTTTGTTGGAGAAAGCGACATGGGAGGAGCGCATCGCCGGGGTAAAAGTATCGCGCGGTGAAGTGGCGAAGATCATGGTCGAGGCCGGCATTGCTTCGCTCCGGGCCAATGGCATCCGCAAATTGGTCGAGCGGTTCATGTCGGCATCGCCTTGATCCAAGGATCAAACGCAGATGGAATCGCGGCCTCGAAGTTCATTGCTTCACCCGTCATCGGATGATCAAAGCCCAGCTTCCAGGCATGTAACATCAGGCGGGGCATGGGCAGAAGCTGCCGCTGAATTTGGGCATAGATGGTATCACCGAGAATGGGTGCTTTCAGATTCTCGCGCATATGAACTCGGATTTGATGAGTGCGTCCAGTCAGAAGGCGGCACTCAATGAGCGCGCAGCCTTGATGGATGGAGAGCTGCCGCCACTCGGTCACGGCCTCCTTGCTTGATTCAGGATTTTCCACGAGTGCCATGCGCTTGCGATCCACGGGATGGCGGCCAATGCGATTCTCGATGCGACCCGAATCGGTGAGGGGTAGTCCGTTGACTGCGGCCAGATAGATCTTCGTGATGCGGCGGTCGCTAAACGCCTGTGAAAGCCGCGTGTGCGCCTGATCGTGTTTCGCGGCGACGAGGCAGCCGCTGGTTTCCTTGTCGAGACGGTGGACGATGCCCGGACGGAGTTCGCCGCCGATGCCACTGAGGTTTTTGCAATGATGCAGCAGCGCATTAACGAGGGTGCCGTCGGGATTGCCCGCCGCCGGATGCACCACCATGCCTTCCGCCTTATTGATGACGATGAGATGCTCATCTTCAAATAGCACATGGAGCGGGATGTCCTGGGCGATGATGTCGGTAGCGATCGGGGCGGGGACTTCGATGGTAATCGTGTCGCCCACCTTGAGTGCCGTATTGGGTTTAGTCTTTTTGTGATTCAGCAGGATAGCGCCTTCCTTGATGAGATTCTGGATCCGCGTGCGTGAATGCTCCGGCAGTGATTGTTGCAAAAAATGGTCGAGCCGTTGTTTGTTCCACGCTGGCTCGGTGACAATGATTTCCATGAAGGAAAATGATGGCAATCAGCTGCGCGGCAAGTATGAAACTAGGAACTCGATTTAGGGTTCAATACTATTTTTGAAACAAAATGGGTGCAGAAACCTTTAATTCGTATTATAATTACCATAAATCAATATTTTCGTTTCTGCAGCGTTAACTATTGGTAGCCGGCTCATTTTCTCTTTCCGTCCAGTGTCTTCCATTGAACAGCCCCAATTCCTCAGCTCCTGCCCCGCTTGTGCAGGTGTGCTGGATGTAACTGCCTTCGAGCCGTTTAGCAAGGTGACCTGCCCGGCCTGCGGTCAGACGGTGCGAGTGCGCCGGAAGTTCGATCACTTTGTCATATCGAAGCAGATTGGGGAAGGCGGCATGAGCCGGGTGTTTGAGTCGGCGGATGAAACTCTTGGGCGTCACGTAGCCCTGAAAATTCTCAACCGCCATTTCAGCCGTGACAGCGTTCGCATGGCCCAGTTTGAGCGTGAAGCGCAACTTACGGCGGCAGTGGCACACCCCAACGTCGTCAAGCTCTACTCGGTCGGGCGCGATCAGGGTAACTTCTACATTGCCATGGAACTGGTAGGTGGCGGCAGTCTGGAGCAGCGCATCAACAGCCTCGGAAAACTTCCGGAAAAGGACGCCCTGAGTGTGGCGCGCGCGGTCGCAGAGGGATTGCGTGCGGCCTATCGCGAGGGCTTGATCCACCGTGATGTAAAGCCGGCCAATATTCTTTTCACTGAGGAAGGCTTGCCCAAGATTGTGGACTTCGGACTTGCTCTGTTTCATGAGCGTGACGTGGATGATTCTGGGGAAATCTGGGCTACTCCCTATTATGTGGCTCCGGAAAAAGTCTGTCATGACCGCGAGGATTTCCGCAGTGACATGTTCAGCCTGGGAGCGACGCTCTATCATGCCCTGACTGGAAATCCGCCGCATCAGGCCAATACCAATTCCTTGTCCGAATTGAAAATCATCAAAAGCCGGATCGTGAAATTGGAGGCCAGCGGCCTGAAGTTTGCCCCCCGGACCTATGAACTGGTCAACCGCCTGCTGGCATTAAAACCAGAGGACAGGTTTGAGAGCTACGATGCCCTGGTCGAGGCGTTCCGTGATGCCGAGAGCCTGCTGGGTTATTCCATGGCCGGGATGAAATCGAACCGGAAAAAAGCGCTCTACATCGGGCTGGCCGTCGCTGCGGGCGTCACTCTGCTGGCGCTGGCGCTGCGGCCCGGGTCCAAGGGTAAAGGCCCTTCCGTTGATGTCAGCACTGGAGTCAATGTGGAAGACACTTCCGATCTGGCAGAAACACTCAACAAGGGAAGCCAGTCAGTTACCGAGGTTTTCCTCAAGGCGCGCAATACACTTGTCGAAGGCAATTTTTTCGAGGCACAAAAGATGTTTGATGCGCTGGTTAAATCAGAAAAGACCAAGCAGCCCACACGAAACTGGGCGCGCTTCAATGCCGCCATTTGTGCCATTGTTGCGGGCAAGCGTGAGCCTGCCATGAAGTATTTCAAGAACATAAAACAGGATGCCGATGAAGATTCCCAGGTCGGCGGGGCGGACTTTAAGAAATTCTTTTCTGATCTTTCATCCATCATGCGTCAGGAACTGGGTTTCAATATCCGGAGCAAGTCAGCCCATTATCTTGTCAACAACGAGGAGTCTCTGGCCTACCTCGTGCATGGGCTTGCCCAGTGGCACTTTGGCGATCCCAGCTCGGCGCTGGAGTGGCTGGAACAATTCAACAAATGTGAGCCGGGCAAAGGATTTGAGTGGATCAATTCCTACAAAAAACTCACCGCGCCCTATTTGGCAGACAGCAGGATCGCCCGCGAACTGCCAGCGGTCAGGCAGCGAAATTTCACTAGCCTTGAGGATGTCGAAAAAAATTATTACCATGTGAAAAAGTTGCTGGCAGAGGTTAAAACCAACGGTTCCCTGCGCGAAAGTCTTGAAGGACAACTGAGCTTTGCACAGGAAGAAATCACTCGCATGAAACGTGACGGACAGGTGAGGCAATTGGTCAGGCTCAAGGAGATCAGAGAGCGTGACCTGACCCAGTTTTCCGAACTAGTCACCCATCTGCCAGCCATGGTGCGAGGCTATGATTTTGCAAAAGTGGTCGATGTATTGAAAGATACTCGCTTCGAGACGCCAGAGGTGCAAACTGCCCTTGAGAGCAAGCGTTACTTCTGGTCTAAGGCCCAACAATTCGTGGATCAGCTTGTCGCGGATGTGAAACTTCAGGGCTACACTGGCACCATACCCCGCAAGGTGGGAACGCCACTGCAGGGAAAGATCGCCAGACTGGACGCATCAAACATCACGGTGGCTTTGCAGCATGGTGAGACTACTTTCCCCACGGACATAGTTCCGCCAGACCTGCTGGTTGCGATGGCGCAGCAATTCTGCCAGGGCGTGAGCGACTCCACCGACTACTATCGCAGACAGGAAATGATCGCCATCTTTGCAAAAACGGTAGGTTTAAATCAGATGGCCCAGACGGTCGCAGGTCAGCTTATGGAAGAAAACCGTGCCTTCCGCCAGCTCTGGACAAACGTCGAACAGGGTGGTTAGCAGTGGTTGTTGTTGCCCGACTTTCGCTTTGCGGCTCCACAGCGAAAGTCAGGTTAGATTCTCGCTCAATCATCAATAGCGCCCACCTCTGGGGAGTCAGAGCCACTCCAACACCTATTCGGAATTGAATTAGCAATCAAACGCTTGACCGTCAGCTCAAGCGACCGCAGCAGGCTTTATACTTCTTTCCACTTCCGCAAGGGCAGGCATCATTGCGACCCACTTTCGGCACCTCGCGTTTGAGCGGAATGGTGATCTTTGGACCACTATCTTCTTCGCTGCCATCAGTGGTCGCTTGTGGCTGACGCTGCGGTGAGTCGGGGCCGACGGTGCGTCCATGCAGCATGGACTGGCGGATGTGTTCCATGAACATCTGGAGGCGCTGGTGGCTGCTGAAGAGATTCGTCAGCGCCTTGTTATGGATGTTCCTCATCAGTTCCTCGAACATGATGTAGGCTTCCTGCTTGTATTCGATCAACGGATCTTTCTGCCCGTAGCTGCGCAGGTTCACGCCTTCACGGAGTGCGTCCATCGCATAGAGGTGATGCTGCCAGAGTTCGTCAATGGCTTCGAGCAAGATCACGCGTTCGCTTTCTTGAAGCAACTGCGGCAGCACGCCGGAGGTCTTCAGGTCGTAGGCGCGCTTCACGCGTTCGATGATGAATTGGCAGTTCCCGTCGAAGTCGCGCGACTCCAGTGCGGCATCATTCGCGCTCAATCCAAGCGGGAAGGTGGTGTTGAGCCAGTTGAGCAGCGCGGGGTAATTTGCCGGATCATCCGAACTCGGTTCACGCGGCACGAATTCTTCAACGCGAGTGGGAATATTTTTTTCAACAATCTCATCCAACAGCAAACGTGGATCGGGACTGTCGAGCACTTCGTTGCGGAAAGTGTAAACCACTTCGCGCTGTTGATTCATCACGTCGTCATATTCCAGCACGCGCTTGCGGATCATGTAGTTGCGCTGCTCCACGCGCTTTTGCGCGGTCTCGACCGAGCGGTTCAGCCACGGATGTTCCAGCTCCTGGCCTTCTTCCATGCCGAAGCGTTCCATGATTTTCGTCATGCGGTCAGCGGCGCCGAAGTTGCGCATGAGATCGTCTTCAAAGCTGATGAAGAATTTGCTCTCGCCGGGATCGCCTTGACGCGCACAACGTCCGCGCAACTGACGGTCAACGCGACGGCTTTCATGTCGCTCGGTGCCGAGGACGAAGAGTCCACCGAGTTCAGAAACGCCTGGCCCCAGTTTGATGTCGGTGCCTCGGCCCGCCATGTTGGTGGAGACGGTGACAGCTCCCTTTTGACCGGCGCGGGCGACGATCTCTGCTTCTTGGCGGTGATACTTCGCATTCAGCACGGCGTGCGGAATTTTTTGCAGCTTGAGCATTCGCGCCAGAGTCTCGGATGAATCCACGCTGGCGGTGCCGATGAGCATGGGCTGACCCTTGGCGTGAAGTTCATTGATGAGCTTGAGGACGGACTGCAACTTTTCGCGCCGCGTTTTGAAGATGGCGTCGTTGTTATCCTTGCGCTGAACGGGGCGATTCGTGGGGATGCTCAGGACATCAAGTTTATAGATGTCATGGAATTCTGCCGCGTCGGTTTCCGCCGTGCCGGTCATGCCGCCGAGCTTTTGATAAAGACGGAAATAATTTTGGATCGTGATCGTCGCCAGCGTTTGCGTTTCCTGATCAATGTGGACTCCTTCCTTGGCTTCAACAGCCTGATGCAAGCCATCGCTCCAACGGCGACCGGGCATTTCGCGCCCCGTGTTTTCATCCACGATGATGACCTTGTTTTCCTTCACGACATAGGCCACATCCTTTTCATAAAGGCAGTAGGCGCGGAGGAGTTGGTTGATGTTGTGGATGCGCTGGCCTTGGGTGTCGAGCTTCTGTTGCGTCTCTTCCCGCTTCGCCTGTTTCTGGGCATCGGTCAGCGAGGCGTCGGCGTCGATCTCGCCATAAGCTGTGACGATGTCCGGCAGCACGAAGGCGTCCGGGTCGTCGGGATTGAGGAAGCTGCGACCCATTTCGCTCAAGTCAGCGTCGTGGGATTTTTCGTCGATGGTGTAGTAAAGTTCCTCCTTGAGTTCAAAGAGAGCCGTCTTCTGCGTGTCCTGATAGAAGCTCAGTTCGGACTTCTCACTCGCCTTGCGTTTGTCCGTGTCCTCCATGGAGCGGAGCAGGGCACGATTCTTCGGCTGGCCGAGCCGCACCTGATAGAGATTGCGCCCGCCGATGTCGGTTTCGCCCTTCGTGAAGTGATCGTTGGCTTCGCTGGCCAGTCTATTGCAGAGCGCGTTCTGACGTTTCACCAACTGCTCCACGAGCGGCTTGTAGCGGTCAAACTGATGCGTGCTGGTGGTGACGGGGCCGCTGATGATGAGCGGGGTGCGCGCTTCATCAATGAGCACGGAATCGACCTCATCAATGACCGCGAAGTAATGCCCGCGCTGCACCTGATTATCCTTGCTTCGAGCCATGCCGTTGTCGCGCAGATAGTCGAAGCCGAACTCGCTGTTGGTGCCGTAAGTGATGTCGGTGAGATATTGCTCACGCCGCAATTCCGGGTCTTGGTCGTTCTGAATGCAGCCCACGGTGAGGCCGAGGGATTTATAGAGCGTGCCCATCCACTCCGAGTCGCGTCGGGCGAGGTAGTCGTTGACTGTGATGAGATGCACACCGCGTCCGGTGAGCGCGTTGAGATAAACGGGAAGTGTCCCCACAAGGGTCTTGCCTTCACCGGTGGCCATCTCCGCGATCATGCCGCGATGCAACGCCGCACCGCCGATGAGCTGCACATCAAAGTGAACCATGTCCCAGCGCAAGGGCTGGTCGCAGACCAGCATCTCAGTTCCGCAGAGGCGGCGCGCGGCGTTCTTCACCACGGCATACGCTTCCGGCAAGATTTGATTGAGCATGTCCATCTCAAGACGGGTAAACTGAGGGAGCACCGCATCGTAGGCCTCGCGCACTTCCAAGATGCGGGCCTTCTTCTGATCCAGCGTTTCATTTTTCCATGCCTGCTCTTCAACCGCCCTTTGGTCGAGCGTCGGGAAATGTTCCTGCAAACGCGCGAACTTTTCCGCGACCCCACGCAGGCAGTCATCCACCAGAGCCTCATCTGCCACGCGCAGGGCCACGCCCGCGAGAAAGAGCGGAGGATGAAAAGCTTTGAACCGTTCCTGCCATTGAGCGGTCCGCGCGCGGAGTGATTCTTCCGGCTCACCTTGCAAACGCTGTTCGATCTCATTGATCTCTGCGACCACCGGCCAGAGCTTTTTGATCGTGCGCTGGTTTTTGGTGCCGATGATTTTTCGCAGTATCCAATTGATCATGGGGAAATAAGGGTGGCCGGGGCGGGCAGGTGAAAGGGACGCGTAGCATGGATGAAAATTGACTTCGCGCAAGGAGTGTATGCAGGATTGGCTCGCGCGAACAATTCCTGCGTGCTAGGGACAATGAATGCTTCAAATCAGCCAGCTTCATCTTCCCGTGGATCACACGCCGGAAGAATTGCGCCTTGCGGCTGCGAAGGAGCTTGGACTTGGCGTGAATGACTTCATGAGTTTTCAAATCAAGCGGCGGGCGGTGGATGCGCGGAAAAGGCTTGGGGTTCAGTTTTGTTACACGCTGCTCGTGGAAGTCGAGGACGAGGAGAAAGTGCTCAGAGCCGTCGGCAAGCCGGGGCATGTCGAGATCGCGCCCGATGAGGAATATCGGGAAATCATTTCCAGTCATTCAGGAGGAAGCGCACATCATCGCGTGGTCATCGTCGGCAGCGGACCGTGCGGATTGTTCTGCGCCTTGCTGCTTGCCCGACAGGGATTCAAGCCGTTGTTGTTGGAGCGCGGCAAAGCAGCGGGACCACGCGCGCGCGATGTCACCGGCTTCTGGCGACGCGGGCTGGAGTTCAATCCTGAGTCCAACGTGCAGTTCGGCGAAGGTGGTGCGGGCACATTTTCCGATGGAAAACTTTACACGCAGATACGCGACCGCGAGCATCGCATTCCGTGGATCTTGCGCGAACTCGCCAAGGCAGGTGCAACAAATGACATTCTCATCAAGAGCCGACCGCATGTGGGCACTGATCGTTTGATCAAAGTCGTGCGCACCTTGCGCGAGGAAATTATTTCTCTCGGCGGCGAAGTTCGCTTCGAGACGCGCGTCGCGGATGCGATCATCGAGAAGGGCGTGATGCGAGCCATCGTCACCGCTGCGGGCGAGACCATTGAGGCCGACCGTTTTGTCTTCGCCATCGGTCATAGTTCGCGCGACACCTTTGAAATGCTTCACGCGCGAGGTGTGCCGTTTGAGGCAAAATCATTTTCCGTGGGCGTGCGTATCGAGCATCCGCAGTCGCTGATTGATCAGACGCAATATGGCCGTTGGGCGGGGCATCCATTGCTCGGAGCCGCGCCCTATAAATTTGTCGCTCGCGGAACCGATAAGCGCACGGCTTACAGTTTTTGCATGTGCCCCGGCGGGCTGGTCGTCGCATCCTCATCGGAGCCGGGGATGGTCGTGACCAACGGCATGAGCAGTTATGCGCGAGCGGAGGCGAATGCGAATGCGGGCTTCATGGTCGAGGTCAAGCCAGAGGATTTCGCGAGCGCAGATGTGCTCGGTGGCATCGCTTTCCAGCGGGAACTGGAACGGCGCGCTTTCCAGCTTGGAGGATCGAATTATCATGCGCCTGCTCAACTGCTGGGCGATTTCATGCGCGGTCGCGCCAGCACTGAACCGGGCAGTGTGCGCCCTTCTTATGAACCCGGTGTGGTCTGGTGTGATCTGCGAGAAGTGCTGCCAGATTTTGTGGCCCGCACTTTGCGCGAGACGATTCCGCTCATTGAAAAATCACTCTCGGGCTTTCAGCTTTCCGATGCCGTAATGACTGGGGTGGAGACGCGCAGTTCTTCGCCAGCGCGGATTTTACGGGATGCGGAGACGCTGGAATGTGTTGCGATAAAAAACTTTTTCCCCGCCGGTGAAGGTGCGGGTTATGCCGGCGGAATTATTTCCGCAGCAGTGGATGGTATGAGGGTCGCGGAAAGGCTAATGGGTTGATGCGCAATTCCTAGCGTAACACAGTGCCTCCGGCCTGTGTGTCCCACCGTGCCTCCGGCCGGTGGAGAACTTCCCGCGATCTTGCTTCGCCCCGGATGTAAACCTCTCGTAGTGCGTCCCTTCAGGGCGTTTTCCCGTCGTGGAACTGCCGAGCGTGATCCGCCCTCAAGGGCGCACTACGAACGGTGAAGTCTCAACACACAAGCCAGAGGCACTGTGCCATGCACAGTGCCGAGTTCCTTTCAAATTACATTCCTGTAGAGAAATACAAGGGGAATGAGTGTTACAAAAGGGTTGGAGTTAGAGAAGGAGCGTTAGCCGGAGACAAGAGATGCATGGTAGGGACGCGCTGTGTCGCGTCCCTACCTTTGTAAAAAGTAGGCGACGCGTCTCGCTTCGCACGGCTCCGGCTCGGTGTTCACGCTTGAGCGTGAGGATTTCCCCTGACACGCTCAAGCGTGAACACCGAGCGGAATTAAACACCCGGCACCACTGCCCGCAGTAGATAAACAAATATTCCAGAAAAACGGGGCATAATTCTTGATATGCCGTGTTATGTTGCGAAGATGGAAAGTAACACAATGTTAGGCCGCTTCACACGCTTATGGAACATAACATCTCATCACAGTTCGGAATCAGTTGGCCGTTTATCCTTGTCCAGTTGCTTTGTCTGCTGATCATTCTTGCCGCCGTCATTCTCGCGATTCGTGCCACGATGGTTTCCGCGCGCACGTTTCGTGGGGCGCTTGCACCGCTCTGGATATTGCTTTGCTGGCTCTTGCCGGTCATCGGCCCGTTTGCCGCACTGGTCGCTGCGAAGAGGCAGATTCAATTAGAGGGACATTGTGCGGCCTCTCTCATATAACACCCATGCGCAATGAATGGTAGGGATGCGCTGTGTCGCGTCTGCAACTGGTGTCTGAGATGTCGCGCGATGATTGACCGAAGTGTTCGCGTTCGACGTCACTGCAAGGGCGAGACGCCCTTGCTACGGGAGACAGCCGGAGTTCACGGCACCACTTCACCGGAGCCGGTATAGACCCATTTTTCCACACGACCATTCATGATGCGCGCCTGAGCTTCGGTATCGAAATCACCGAACATGGTCTTGGTGGTATAGTTCACGATCACTGTGATATAGTCTTTGCCGTTAATTTTGGTGACCTGTGCTTGCCCCCATTTCTTGATGTTGGAAGGCGTGATTTCATTGACCTGCCCGGTCTTCATGCTTGTGAGCAGGACGTCATAGGTGCCATCGGGATTGCGCTTGGGCATGTCGCTGCGATTGGTGGCTTGGGGGTCTGATTTGATAACATTTTGCGCATTGGCGGCAGCGGTTTTGCGGAATTCCCACTGGCGGCGTTGCCACTCCGCCATCTTTACCTTCCAACCATCGTAGGCTTGAGTAAGCGTTTCCTTGAGGTCGGTGTCCTCGAGCGAGATCTGGGAGTGGGCGGGCGAATTTTCCGTGGGGGCGACGATGAGATTTTCCCCCTCCTGTCCAAGCGCCATCGCACTGCCACCGGCTTTCACCCGTGAAGAGCCTACACTCATTTTGAATTCGACATCCTTGAGCAATTTCACCTGGCGGGGGAAGGCTTTCTTGGGGATTTCCTTCCATTCCTTCACGACCTCTTCCAGAGGCGGGAAGGTGGGGGGCAGGAAATCATCAGGGCCAACCTCTTGCTTTGCCATTTCGCCGGGACCTACCGTCGTGGGGACGCTGGGGACGCTGGGCGATTCTTTACGTTTGGGTCTTACGGGCATTGGAGGGGTGTCCGTGACCGACCCTCTTGGAATTGACGGCCTGTCAGGCTCATATGTCTTGGCGATGATCGGCTGTTCATTATTGGCAACGGAATCGCGCTTGATCACCACCATCTTCTGGAAGTCGAACATATCGTCCAACTTTGGATAGGCGTATTGATAGCCGACAATGGCGACGAGAACTGAGAGGAAGATGATTACGAAAGCTTTCATAGCTTGATAAATGGAGGAGGGAAAACTACGACGGACGGAGATCTTTGCAATCAAATCGTCAGCGGTGGAAAAAGTAGCTCATCAGGTGAAAATAGAGTGGGGCCGAGAAGCAAAGGGAGTCGATGCGATCCATCATGCCGCCGTGACCTTCGATGAGTGTGCCCCAGTCCTTGATGCCGCGCGCGCGCTTGATGGCGGACATCACGAGCCCGCCGAAAAAGCCCAGCAAACACATGAGCAGTGCCATCACGAAAGCCTGCCAGGCGTTACAAGGCGTGAGCCAGTGAAGCGCCGCACCCAGGGCCGATGAACTGAGGATGCCGAGAACGAGTCCTTCCCAAGTTTTCTTCGGACTGAGTGTGGGCGCGACCGGATGGCGGCCACACAGCTTGCCCCAGACATATTGCAAAACATCACTGCCCTGCACGACGATGACGAGGAACAGGACCAGCCCCTCATTGCCCAATGGCAGCGAATTGAAAGGCAGATGCAGCATCATCGGGATATGGCTGATGAAATAGACACAGACCATCAGTCCCCACTGAGTGCGAGCGGCGCGCTCTAGGAAATCCGTCGCGTCTCCACGCAGCACCATCAGGATCGGCAGCAGCACAAAAGCATAGACCGGAATCAGGATCACAAACAAGCCATACCATTGGATGTGAACGAGCCAGTATTGCAGCGGCAGCGCTAGGAAGAACGCGGCAAACAAGCTGCGATGATCCGCGTGCCGGGTCGGTGTGGCCGTGATGAATTCGCGTAACGCGAGAAATGAAATGAAAGCGAATACGATCGTTGCGCCTGTCTTACCAGATGCTAGCGAGCCGAGCAGCAGAATGACCATGACCCACCAACTGTTGATGCGCGCGTTGAGATTCTGCACCGTGGACTGCGCGCCATCGGTTTTAGCGAACTTGCCCAATACAAAACCGATGCCGCTCGCGATGATAAGCACGCCGAAGATCGAAATGATGAACACTTGTGTGATGGCGGATGAGAGGTTCATGAGTGGGCGTGCGGCATGAGATTCAGCACGGCTTCGCGGGCGCGCTTGAGGAAGTCGGTCTTCTTCTCGGTCGCTTCCAGTTTTATCGGGGCACCGAAGACCACACTGCTGATGAGCGGGATTGGCAGCAGATGCCCCTTGGGCAGGATGCGGTTTAGGTTCTGAAGATAAACTGGAACCAACTCAGCTTCCGGCACCTTCGAGGCGAGATGATACAGCCCTGGTTTGAAGGAGCCAATTACGCCATCAAGGCTGCGTGTGCCTTCGGGAAATAGAATGAGCGAATGGCCCTCGCGCATCGCAGCGGCCATCTGCTCAATCGGATTGTCTTTTCGCGTGATACCTTCGCGCGCGATGAGTAGGGAGTTGAACAAGCCCACCGCCGTCGCTCGTGTGAGTTTAGTTTTACCCCAATAATCACGGGCTGCCACGGGCCGCGTGCGTTCACGCATCGCTTTAGGCAGTGCCGCCCACAGCGTGGCGAAGTCGAGGTGGCTTCCGTGGTTGGCAAAGTAAACACGCAGCTTCGTCGAATGCGATTCGCAATCCACCCACACTGGACTGGCCCCGGTGATGAGCTTGGTCAAAAAGACCAATGCGGCGCGAAGCATATCAGGCTTTGCTATTGAGTTCGCGCGCGATCAAGGACAGTCGCCGCCAGCAGGTGAGGACGCTGCCCGCAATGATGACGATCAACGCCGCCTGCATCACATTCTGGGCCGGTCTGCCATCGTGCCGCACCCAGACCTCAATGATGCTTCCGAGACACGCGACCGTGAGCACGGCCATGCGATGCTGCTTGGCCATGGGGCCGATGAAATTCTGCGTTCCCGTCAAGGTGCCGCCCAGCACGCGGATGTAAGCCGTCATCATCGAGAGCACTGCCGCCACCCAGCCCAGCGGAATGCCCCAGAGTTTTACGACCCACTCATTGCAATAGCCCGCTGCCATCAGCAGCAAGGGATCAGCAATGCGATCAGGCACTTCGTTGTAAAGACCGCCCAGTGGAGATTTTTTTCCGCCCTCAATGGCGACCATGCCGTCGAGCAGATTGCAGATCAGCCGCAACTGAATACAGGCTGCCGCGCCCAGCCAGATCAGGCTGTTGGCAATCTTGCCGGCCGTGTTGTTTGACCACTCACCCACTTTCATTAGACAAATTGCACCGACGATGGAAAACACCACGCTCAGCAAAGAAATCGTATTCGGCTTGAAGCCCGCCGCCTTGACCCCGTTGGCCAAAGCTTGTGCCCACGCCCGGTCGCGAGATTTCAGATAGCGACGTGCGCCTTGGATGGATTCGTTTTCTGGCATGTGGTTAATGTAATGCGAGTGGCGGAACGGGCAACGTGGATTCAGTGCTGCGTTAAATTACCTGTTCAATTTCGTGAATTCTGTCTTAAACAAAGCTGATGCCGAACCGCCTTTTCCTTCTCGACTGCATGGCTTTGCTCTATCGGGCGCATTTTGCTCTCATCAGCAAGCCGATCTTTACCAGCGACGGAGTGAATTCGTCTGCGCTCTATGGGTTCGCCAATACGGTGCTCGACATCTTGCAGAATCAGAAGCCGACACATCTCGGCGCGGCCTTTGACACGCAGGCACCGACGGCACGGCACGCGATGTTTCCGCAATACAAGGCGCAGCGCGACGAGATTCCAGAAGACCTGGCTTTAGCAATTCCTGTGGCCAAGCGGCTGCTCGCTGCGATGCGCATCCCGGTGCTCGCGGTGGATGGCTATGAGGCCGATGACCTCATCGGCGCGGTGGCGCATCAAGCCGAGGCTCGCGGTGATTTTGAGACGTTCATGGTCACGCCGGACAAGGATTTCGGCCAACTGGTTAATGAGCGCACGAAGATTTACAAGCCGGGCCGGCAAGGCTCCGATGTCGAAGTGCTGGGTATTGCCGAGATTTGCGCGCGATGGGGCATCGAACGACCAGAGCAGGTGATCGAAGTGCTCGCGCTCATGGGTGATGCCAGTGACAACATTCCGGGTATCAAAGGCGTGGGCGAAAAGACGGCGGTGAAGTTGATTCAAAAATTCG
This sequence comes from Verrucomicrobiota bacterium, assembly GCA_043757085.1. GTDB lineage: Bacteria > Verrucomicrobiota > Verrucomicrobiia > Verrucomicrobiales > Verrucomicrobiaceae > VFKE01. Next base: position 118 of record JAYVQB010000485.1, on the reverse strand, counting down.
GCGACGTGGAGACCATGATCGCGCGTGCCGATGAGATCGAGGGTAAGCTAAAAGATAAGATCAAGGAAGGTGCTGAGGCTGCAAGGTTGTCACATAAACTGGTGACGATCATGCGCGA
>JAYVQB010000484.1:0-3944 GCA_043757085.1 Verrucomicrobiota bacterium | reverse complement strand
TTTCCGGGCTTATGCCTGCGACTTAGACACTGGCAGTTTTAGTCCGCTTGAAGGCGCATTTACCGCAGAATTGCCTTGATGCAGCAGCGCCTTGTTTGACATCGGCTGCCTTTTTGAAACACCCAAGCCATTGTCGAATGCTTTCGCACACTTGCATTGAAGTCGCTAAGATGCGCAGCGTTAAATGGAGCGTCTGCGAGTGTCAGTAGCGACTGTGTTTCGTCGCACGGTATCCGGTGCTGTCCCTGCCTAGTCCTTGCGGCGAAGTTTGTCCCAGAAGCTCTTCTTCTTTTCAGGTTCTTTCTTCACGGGATCGACGGGCTTGGCGACGGGGATGACTTTATCGGGGAATTTTTTAAAGGCGTCAGCTCCGACTTGGCTGCGGAGATCTTGGGACAGACTGGCACGGCGCATGGCGGCATTGTCTTTGATGACGGTGGGCTGGATGAAGATGATGAGTTCCTTGCGCTCTTTGCTGGTGTTTTTGTTTTTGAACAGGTTTCCGAGCAAGGGAACGCGGCTGATGTAGGGGATGCCGGAGGTGTTTTTCTTGTCCGTCTCGCTGATGAGACCTCCGAGGACGATGGTGTTTCCCGTGGGGACGGTGACGGTGGTGGTGAGCTGCTCGGTGCCGATGATGGGGACGTTGTTCTGGCCAACGACTTGGTTGCCGATGACGGTGTCGTTGGTCTGAGCGATCTTGAGCGTGACCATGCCGTCGGGGTCGATGAGCGGGATGACTTCGAGTTTTAGGACGACATCTTTATAGGCGATGGTGGTGGTGACGTTGCCGTTGCTATTGACGCTGGAGGAGCTGGCGTTGCTGAGGGACTGGGTGGGAACGGGGATGCTCTGGCCGGAGGTGATGACGGCTTTTTTGTTGTTCAAGGCGAAGACGCTGGGGCGGGAAAGAACCTTGAACTTGTTGGTGGTTTCTAGGGCGCTGACAAAGACATCCAACGCCTCGCTGATCTGGCCATACATGTTGAAGCCGGTGAGGGGGCCGAAGGCGGCCGTGATGTCGTTATTGCGCACGTCTGAGATGTTACCATTGGTGATGACGTCGTTGCGCCCGTTGATGTTGCTGCTGGAGAGGCCGCTGTTGTTTCCGGTCTTGTTGAAATGCTGCAGGTAGTCCACTCCGGTGTTCATACCGTTGTTAAGGGTAAGCTCGCCGATGACGGTGGCGAGGTAGGCGGAGGGGGATTTCTGATCGAGCTTGTCGAGGAGCATGTTGACCTTGTCCTTGTCCTCCTTGGGTCCGATGACGATGATGGAATTCGCGAGGGGATCGGCAATGACGCGGGTCTTGTTGACGAGGACGGAGATGGGGGAGTTGTCCTGCTGGGCTTCGATAAGCTGGTCGGGCACGCTGGAGCCGACGGTGCTGCCCGTCGAGTCTCCGCTGGTGCTGCCCCCCGTGCTGGAGCCGGAGCGGGAGATGGTGCCGCCGCGTTGATTGGTGGAGGTGCTGCGGCCGGTGACGAGGGAGTTGTTGCTGCTGACGAGTTGCTGGTTGCCGCTGTTGAGCGTGCCGCCGCCGGGGAGCTGGGTGGTGCCTTTGGACGTATCCTTGAGCAAGTCGGCGAGGACGCTGAGCACATCAACGGAATAGACGTTCTTCAACTTGCGCTCGTAGGCTTCTGGCACATCGACGGGCTTGTCGAATTCAGCGATAAGGCTAATGACGTAAGCGTAGTCGTCAGGCTCGGCGACGACGAGGAGCTGATTGAGCCGGGGATCGGCGACGACTTGAGATTTGGCCTGGGGCTTTTTGATCCCGGCCGCCAACTCGTTTGATGCGTTGCCGCCGCCCAAGGAAACCGGCTTGGTGGGTGCAGTTTCTGCAGGTGCGCCGCCACCTCCGCCCTGGCTGCTTTTCGATGAGTAAGCACTTGATGATCCGCGGATGGTGTTGACGCCTCGCTGCTCCTTGTCCTGGGCCTGCGCGTCCAGCGTGGCCTGAATGATCTGGGCAACCGTGGGAGCATCGGCATATTTGAGCGGGATGAATTTAGTCACGAGTGATTTTGTGGTATCGGCGGAGTCGATCACCTCACTGATGCTGACAAGCTGTCGCACGATGGTGGCACTCTCGGTGATCAGCAGTCCGGGCGGAGTGCTCACGGGCGTGATGCGCCCATAGACGTTGAGACCGACGTGATTTCCTAGCATCTGCGCTGCCTGTGCGGGATCGAGGTGCTCCAGCTTGAGGAAATAACTGACAAGCGTCTCCGTATCCGGCAGGTCGGCGGCGCTTTGGTAGAATTTCACGCCTTGGGAAAATTGCACGCCGGCGGCGTCGCGTGTGCGCATGGGCAGGATGCGGGCGCTTTTGCCATCGGGCGCGGCGACAATGGCGTAGCCGTTCGTCAGCAGCGACGATTCGATAAGCTTGATGGCCTCGGCTTTTTCCACCGGCGCGGGAGTGACGAGGCTGATTGCCTGTCCTTCAAAGATGGTGCTGTCCTTCACCAGCGCTTTTCCAGTAAGCCGTTCATAGATGCCGAGAATGTCCGTGATGGAGTTGTTGGGAAAAAGCAGAGTGACCTTGTCACCTTCGATCTTGAGATTCTCCGATTCACTTCCGCCACTGCTGCGCCCATCACTGCGACCGCCGAAGCCGCCGCGTCCGCCGCCTGTTCCCTGACCGGGCGGTCTTGCGGGCGGGGATTCAGGAAGCGGTTGCGGCTGGCTCTCAACTTGCGCGAGCATACGCAAAGAGGGTGTAGCATCCGACTTGCCCGCAGGGGTGCTGGTGATGCGGGCGGGACGATCGGTGGTTTCCGTCTCCTGAGCCATCGCAGGCAAAGTCACGCCGAACACAAGAATGAGGCAGGTTAAAAAACGCAAGATCGGGACGGGCACAAAATTAGTCATGAGAGTTGATATACGTGATTCAGTGGGAGTTTTCACAGCAGATGCTGCCGCTCACGGCTACTTTCCTTTGCCGTCTTCTTTTTCGATCTTGTCGAAGACGTTCTTGACGTAGGCAGAGCGTTCCTCGGGTGCCATCATCATCATCTTCTCCCGGCTGTCCCGGAGGACAGAATGGAATTTTTCCCGCGCCGGATCGGACAGCGCCTTGTAGCGCGAGATGTCTTCTTCAGAGGGGCGTTTTGTTTCGTGTTTCGACGGGCCGCCGTCACCACCGCCCCAGCGACCGCTCCGGCCATCTTTGTTTGGATCATTTTGCTGTTGTGTGGGCTGGATCGCCGCATAGCGAATCGTCACCGTCTCTCCGCCAATCATGATCTTGGCCTGGGTGCGTTTAAGCTCCAGTGTGGCGCTGGTCTCGGCCAGTTTCCATCCTTGCGAGTTGGGTTCTTCGGAAACGACATAGCTGGCTTTCGTAGTTTTATCGAAGATCGTCGCCACGGGTTTGCCTTCAATATAGGCGATGCCGGTGAGCACGAGTGAATCCGAGAGATTGATCGAGCGCGTGAAGGGCGGGTTCTCCAACAAAGCCTGCGCCACATTGGCGTCAAAGGCCTGCGGCAGATCAGGGTCGGGAGCAGTTTTTCTCTCATCCGCACCAAGCAGCGCAGTGAAGAAAATGCTGAACAATACGGAGAATTTTTTCATGATGATGGTGGGTTCACGGCCGCATCTCCCTTGGGCGGCGTAGGATTGAACCATTGGGCGAGCGTGAGGTTGCACTGGGCTTGCGGAGTTTTTTCCTTTGCCTTGCCATCAATCTCCAACTCAAAGGCTTTCATGGCCTGGAATTTTTCCGGTGATTGCAGTGTGAGCAGCCAGCGCAAAAGCTTATCCTGATCGCCGCGGACTTTAATGTTCAGGGCCACTTCATTGCAGTGATCCAGCGCAAGAGGTTCCAGCAAAGTCTGACCGGTGATCTTCAGTTCCGCATCCAGCGAGGAAGTTTGCAACTCCTCCAGCAACTGCCCCTGCGAGCGTCCTGCGGAATCGGTGTAGGGCATGTT